>JACCWU010000074.1 GCA_013697465.1 Actinomycetota bacterium
GACGCGCCAGGTTGAGGGCCTGGTGGCCATTGCGGTCGTGGAGGTTCAAGTCCTCTCCAGCGCATGCGTGAACGTGGGGGAGCCGTAGGTTCCCCCACGCCCTCGAGCCGATGCGCATCTACTCCGACCTCGCGCCCTGGTTCCACCTCCTGACCCATCCGTCGGATTACGAGGAGGAGGCGGACTTCATCGCGCGCGTCGTCGAGGCCGTGGCCGAGGGTCCGGCTTCGACGCTTCTCGAGCTTGGCTCGGGGGGCGGCAACAACGCGAGTTACCTGAAGCGAAGGTTCCGCTGCACCCTCACCGATCTCTCCCCCGAGATGCTTACGCTGAGTCGCTCGCTGAATCCCGAGTGCGAGCACGTGCTGGGCGATATGCGGACGCTCCGGCTCGGGCGCACGTTCGACGCGGTGCTCGTGCACGACGCCGTGATGTACCTGACGACGGAAGACGACCTTCGTGCGGCTTTCAAGACCGCCGCGGTGCACCTGCGACCCGGCGGCGTCGCCGTGTTTCTCCCGGACGCGACGCTCGAGTCGTTCGCTCCTGGCACGGATCACGGCGGGCACGACGGCGAGGACGGCCGCAGCCTGCGGTACCTCGAGTGGACCCACGCTCCCGCGGCCGGAGCGACGACGGCCGAGGTCGACTACATCGTCGTCCTGCGTGAGCCGGGTCAACCGACACGCGTCGTCGAGGATCCGCACACGTTCGGGCTCTTCTCCGAATCGACGTGGCGCCGACTGATCGGCGACGCGGGGCTCGTGTCCGTCGATCCGGCGATCGTCGATCCGAACGAGGGCGAGCACGCGGTATTCGTCGCGCTCCGCCCGCCGCGTGACTCGACGGCTTGACGCCGTCCGGCAGGATCTCTATCTTGATCGGCGAACATACGTTCGTCACCGATCCGGGAGAGACCGATGCTTACCGAACGTCAGCAGGAGATCTGGCAGTTCCTGGCCGAGTACGTGGACGGCCACGGCTACCCGCCGACCGTCCGGGAGATCGGCGACGCCGTCGGCCTCGCCTCCCCCTCGACCGTGCACGCTCACCTTGCGAACCTCGAGCGCGCCGGGCTGTTGCGCCGCGATCCCACGAAGCCACGCGCGATCGAGCTCATCGGACGTCGTCGTGCCGAGACTCCCGTTGCTCGCGTCGAGACGCCCCTCCTGCCGCTCCTCGGCCGAATCGCCGCCGGCGGCCCGCTTGTCGCCGAGGAGGCGGTTGAGGACCAGATCGCGGTTCCCGAGCCACTCGGCCGCCACGCCGACTTTCTCCTACGTGTCACCGGCGACTCGATGATCGAGGCCGGGATTCTCGACGGCGACGACGTCGTCGTCCGTAAGCAGGACGATGCGCGCGACGGCGACGTCGTCGTCGCGCTCGTGGGAGCGGACGAGGCGACCGACGAAGCCACGGTGAAGACATTCCACCGAGAGCAGGGCGGCCGCATCCGCCTGCAGCCGGAGAACAGCGCCCTCGAGCCCCTCTACCCCGAGCACGTCGAGATCCTGGGCAAGGTAACGGGCGTGTTCCGAAGCCTCCAATGAACGCCGCTGCCCCCAACCTGGCTCCTCTGAACCGGACGCTCGACCAGGAGCTCGCGGCACTCGTGCGCGGCGCCAGTTTCGAATGCCTCGTCTGCGGCGAGTTCGTCCTCCACGTGCACGGAGCTTTGGCGTGCCCCGAGTGCCGTTCCATCGTCGGCGAAGGACAGAATGTGCCCGACGTCGAGCTACCATCCGTGGAGCAGGCCGGGTGACCGCGGGCCGGCTCCGCGAGGCTCTATGCCTCAAAGACGCCGGCTCGAGGAAAGTCCGGACACCGCAGGGCAAGGACGCTGCGTCGTCTCATCCGGGGCGACGCAGGCGGCGAAAGCCGACGGAAAGTGGAACAGAAAGGAGACCGCCGGCGGAGGGAAACCGAAGCCGGTAAGGGTGAAACGGTGGGGTAAGAGCCCACCAGCGGCCGTGGCGACACGGTCGGCTAGCCAAACCCCGTCCGGTGCAAGGCGAAGCAGGTCCCGTTGACGCGGCCCGCCGAGGGACCGGGTACGCCGCAAAGAGAGATGGTCACCCTCGACAGAATCCGGCTTACAGGCCTGCTACGGAAAAAGCCCTGGTAACGGGGCTTTTTCTATGAGAAGAATGCCATATCGCGCAGACGGTCAGCCGACCCAGCGCAGGCGCGTAGACACGCTCGGAGAGGCGCCCCAGTTGCGCCCGCCAACGCGGGTCATCGTCGGACACTCGAGGGGCCGGACGACGAAGACATCGGTGTCGCTGCGAGTGTCACCGTCGCCGCGCGCAGCCGTCGTCGTGATTGCCTGTCGGCCGCTTGCGCTTCCCTTGCGCTTGCGATCTCCTTGCGCTATCGTGGGAGACATGGCACCCACGACGACAGCATCACCGCTGTTGGCCGGGAACCTCCATCGGGTGCGGCGCGCCCTGCTCGAGCTCGACGGCGGCGGGCTCCTGCCGACGCTCGGCGCCCAGCTCGAGCGCGCACTCGAGGGCTCCGCTGACGCGACTCGCGAGTACGTGCGCTGTTATCACGTGCTGACGCTGCGAGTGCTCGGCGAAGCACACCGGGTTCGCCCTGATGTCGTGGTTCGCACGGCCGACGGGCACCTCGCGTTCATCGACGTGAAGGGCACTCCGAGGCGAGCGCCGGTCGAGGCGCTCGAGACGGCCTCTGCCGAGGCCCCGTTCGGCCCATGGACGACGCGCTTTCCGCTCGAGGAGGCGGTCGCACTCGATCTCGCGAGCCGCGTTCGTCAGCTGATCGGGCTCCGGGCCCTCGACCTGGCGTCAGTCGACCCAGGCCTCGGCGAGGCCGTCGGCGTCGACGATCTGACCGCCCGGCGGTTCCTGCGCCGGGTGCGCTTCCATCTCAACCATCCGGACGAGGAACACCCGCTCCACCGCCTGATGGACGCGTTCGAGCTGTCTAAGACGGAGCTCGCGTCGCTCTTTGGCGTGCGCCGGCAAGCGGTCGACCAGTGGCTCGTGCGCGGCGTCCCGTCCGAGCGGCAGGAAAAGGTGCAGACGCTGGTCGCGATCTGCGACCTGCTGGAGCGCAAGCTGAAGCCGGGCAGGCTCGCCGGGGTCGCGCGTCGCCCTGCCGACGCCTACGGCGGTAAGACGATGCTCGAGCTGATCGCCGCCGATCGGCACCGCGAGCTGCTGAGGCTCGTACGCGAGAGCTTCGACTGGGCCTCGGCCGCCTAAGCGGGTGGCCTACGGGCGCACGATCGGCCGCGGCGGTTCCTACAACCGCCTCGCCGAGCCATCGTGGGCGGACCCGCTCGACACGAGCTACTCGGAGCAGCACGGCGAGCGCTGGAACCCGCCCGGGAGCTTCGGCGTCCTCTATCTCAACCGCGACCTACGCGTGGCGCGCCTGCAGGTGCAGCACAAGCTGCGCGGGCACCCCTACGGGGTCGAGGATCTCGACGAGTCCGAGCAGCACGACCTCGTCGACGTCGAGGTTGCCGAGCGCGACTGGCTCGACTGCGTGACCGTCCGAGGCCTGGAAGCGGTCGGGCTTCCAGCGACCTACCCTCGTCACAGAAACGGCCGGCCCGTGCGGCACGCGGACTGCCAGCCGATCGGCCGAACCGCCTTCGAGGACGGCAGGCCCGGGATCGCCTGCCGCTCCGCTTCCACGGACGCCTCGCCGACCGATGAAGAGCTCGGCGTCTTCGACCGAGACGCGCTCACGAGCGTGCGCATGACCCGCAGGCAGCCGTTCACGGAATGGTTCTGGGGCGCACCGGCGTAACGTTCCCTCGGCCGACCCAGTGGAGCCGCCTTACGCGCGTGCGCTCGTACGCGGCGACACTCTCGAGGCTGGCCTGCTCCAGCGACTTACGTCGGGCGAAGCACCACCTCGATCCTGGTACCTCGGCCTGGTGCAGAGCGCAGGCTGAGCCGTCCGTCGATCGCCTCCGCGCGAAGCTTCATGTTCTCGAGCCCCTGACCCTCGCCCGAGCTCTTGTCGTCGAAGCCCACGCCGTCGTCCCGAACCGCGACCACCCTCCGGCCGTTCCGCTGGCCGATCGACACCTCGACCTGCTGCGCACCGGCATGCCGGCGGGCGTTGCCTAGCCCTTCCTGGACGATCCGAAAGACCTCGATCTGCTCGTCGGGGGCGAGACGCACCTGCGGATCGACGTCGAGCTCCACCTCGAGCACACCGTCGGCCGTCAGAACGTCGACGTACCTGCGCAGCGCGGCGTCGAATCGCGCCGTCCCCCCAGCGGACGACAGGGCGAGAACTGCGAACCGCGCCTCCTCCTGCGCGGCAGTGGACGCGCGCTTGAGCCGCGGGAGAACCTGCTCGAGAGGTGCGCCGGTCTCGAGCATGCTCACCTGCGTCGAGATCGCGAAGAGGTACTGCGCCAAGCCGTCGTGGATCTCTCGCGCGACGCGAGCGCGCTCGTCGGCGACGGCGCGGCCGAACTCAGCCTCGGCGATCGCGCGCCATACCCCGACGAGAAGGATGCCGTACGCGACGAAGCGGAGGAAGTCGCCCTGGAGCACGTTCCCACTCGACACGACCGGGTTGAGGACGAGATGGAGGTCGCCGAAGAGCGCGAGCGTTGCTGCCATGCACATCCAGCTGTCGAGATCTCGTCCGTGCCTGCGAAAGCGGAGGCCGAAGCCGATGAGCGCGACCACCCAGAGCAGCGCGAGCAGCGCAGCAGCCAAGACCACCGATGGGCCGTCGATTGCCTCGACCCGTGCGGCATTGGCGCTCCACGGTGTCGCTTCGAGACCGATCGCGGCGACGGCCAGGATCATCGGAACGGCGACGCCGGCTAACACGAGCGCTCGTCGCCGGGCCGCGAGCCGGCCGTCCGCATACGGGGCGACGGCGATGAGCCCGGCGCCGAGGAGCCGGGCACCGACCAGTGACCAAGCCGCCTCCGGGGGCAGCATGCCTCCGCCGAGCACGGGCACGAGACCGAACGCGACGGTTCCCAGGGCGATGCTCCAGAACCCGGCCGCGAGCAGGAGGTCGAGCGCTCGGCCCTCGACGCGGAACCGCACGCTCGCGAGAACGGCGACGATTCCTGCGACGACTGCCACCGCGGTGTCGAGCACGAGCCGCGCTTCCGGTAGGACGTAGGTCGACTGGAGCGACTCCTCCACTGCGAACAGCGCGGTGCCCGATCCGAGCAGTCCGACGAGCAGCAGCTCTCCCAGCAGCCAGGAGCGATAGCTCTGGGACCGTGCGTGATCCATCTCTCCCCTTGTCGGCAGCCGGAGTGCTGCCGATAAGAGGGACGTGACGGAGCGAATCCTGATCGTGGACGACCACCCGCTGACGCGAGATGCACTTGCCGCGCTTCTCGAGCAGCAGGGCTTCGAGGTCGTCGGAGAGGCCGCGGACGGTCGCGAGGCGCTCACCGCCGCGCGCACGCTCCAACCCGATCTCGTCCTGCTCGATCTGACGATGCCCGGTATGGACGGTCTAACGGCGCTCCCCGGCATTCGGGAGGAGGCGCCGGCGTGCGAGGTCGTCGTCCTGACGGCATCCGATGCGGAGGAGAACCTCCTCGGCGCGATCCGCGCAGGCGCATCCGGTTACCTCCTCAAGACGGAGCCGCCGGAGCAGATCGCCGCTTTCCTGCGCGGCGTCGCACGAGGCGACGCTGCTTTGTCCGGTGGGGTCGCACGCCGTCTGCTCGACCGGGTTCGGGAAGGAGGCCGCTTCGACGGCATTCCCGAGGCGATCACGAAGGCGCTGTCCGCGCGCGAGGTCGAAGTGCTGCTGCTCCTCGACGAGCATCTGGGAACGGACGAGATCGCGCAGCGGCTCTTCATCTCCGAGCACACCGTTCGCTCGCATGTGAAGAGCCTCCTCAGGAAGCTCGGCGTGTCTTCCCGTCGCGAAGCTCTCGAGCGACTCGAAACCGCTCGGAGCTAGGCCGCGGCAAAACCTTCGAGCGCGCTCTCGACGAGGGTCGGCAGCGTGGCGAGATTGTAGCCGCCCTCGAGCGCTGCGGCGGTTCTCGGTCCGAGGGTCGCGCAGCGTCGTGCAAGCTCCCGGAAGCCTTCCGCGGTCACCGACATCTCCCCGAGTGGATCCTCGATGTGCGCGTCGAACCCCGCGGAGACGAGCACGAGATCGGGATCGAACGCGCGAACAGTGGGTTCCACTCGATCGCGGAAGGCGTCGAGATACTCGGCGTCCCCCGAGCCCGCCACCAGCGGAACGTTGAGCGTGTGCTCGTCGCTCGTTCCCGGCCCGCCGGTTCCCGGATAGAACGGCCACTGGTGGAGGGAGACGAAAAGGACAGAGGGATCATCTCGGAAGATTGCCTCGGTTCCGTTCCCGTGATGGACGTCGAAATCGACGATCGCGATCCGCGACAGCCCGAGCTCCTGCTGTGCGCACCGAGCGGCAATGGCGACGTTGTTGAAGATGCAGAATCCCATCGCCGCCGCACTGAGAGCGTGATGACCCGGCGGACGGACGAGCGCGAATCCCTCGCGTCTCACCGCCTCGATCGCGCAACCGGCGGCGAGCCGCGCTGCCTCCCAGGTCGTCGGGCCCGCGTAGGTGTCCTCGTCGAGTCGCAGGTCGCGATCGATGGCACGGACGCTCTCCACATACTGGCCCGCGTGCACCCCCTCGATCTGCTCGCGCGACGCGTCCTTGCCTTCAGCGAAGCCAGGGATTCTCGCGAGGAGCACCTGCAGCCGCTCGACGCGTTCCGGGTCCAGGCGGTGGCCGGGCGGATGGAGGCGCGCCAGGGCGGCATGGCTGATCACGTCCACGTCGTCGCCTCCTCGAAACGCCCGGCAAGTCCTCCGAGCCCGAGCTCGCGAGCGGCGGCCGCCGCGGCCTTCCAATCCGGCACTCGGTCGGGGAGCGACGGCAGCGGGGCCGCGAGGTCGAGCGTCGCAAGCCTTCGATAGAGACGCAGGGCGTCGGCCTCGGCCGAGAATCTGCCTTCTTCGAGCATCGCCTCGAACGATCCGTACTGCCGGAGAAGCTCTGCGGCCTTCTTCTCGCCGATCCCGCGGGCACCCGGAATCTTGTCGGAGGGATCGCCTCGCAGCGCGATGAAGTCCGGCACCTGCTCCGGCTCGACGCCATAGCGCGCGCGGACCTCTGCCGGCCCGATCCGCGCGGCACTCTGGCCGCGCACGGGCTGCAAGATCGTCGTTCGTGCAGAGGCGAGCTGGAACGCGTCACGGTCGGATGTCGCGACGAGAGCGCTCCCGCCAGCGGCCTCTTCGCCCGCCGCAGCCGCGCCGAGGAAGTCGTCGGCCTCGTAACCCGGCGCCTTCGCGCACGACACGCCCCACGACTCGATGAAGCCCGGCAGCAAGTCGAGCTGCTCGAGCAGCTCGTCATCGAACTCCCGGCCGGACTGATACGACACCAGCTCGACGTGGCGGTACGTGGGCACCGAGAGCGTGTCCCACGCGATTACGACAGCTCGCGGGCGCTCGGCTTGCCAGAGGCGAAGAAACATGTTCGAGAAGCCGAGTAGCGCATTCGCCGGCCCGCCGTCCGCTCGCCGGAAGGTCTTCGGGAGCGCGTGGTACGCGCGATGAGCGAACGAGTCCCCGTCGACAGCGAGAAGAGGGGCCTTCACGCCAGCGAGCGCTCCAGCTCGAGCACGGCCTCGCGAAGGCGGTCCGTTGCCTCGTCCGCGGCGTCTTCCACCGAACGAGCGCGGAGATCGTCGAGCTCGATCGGCGTCCCGTACGCGACCCGGAGCGGTCCGAGCATCCGGAGGCGGTCGGTACCCGTGATGCCCGCGGGCACGAGCGGCACGCCGGCCTCGAGCGCGATACGCGCCGCTCCCGAGCGCCAGCGCGCCTCGTGCTTCTTCCGCAAGCCCTTCTGCCTCCTCGTTCCCTCCGGGAACATCACGACGACATGTCCCTCCCGGCAGAGCTCGATGGCTCTGGCGATCGCTTCCTCGTCCCGCTGACCGCGACGGACGCGGAAAGCGCCGCCAGCGGTGATCATCGGCCCGAGTGGGAACCAGAAGAGCTCCGACTTCGCCATGAAGCGGAGGAATCGGCGCGGGAAGAGCGGGATTCCCAGCGGCCAGGGGTCGAAGTTCGACGAATGGTTCGCCGCAAGCACCCACCCGCCCTCGCCAGGCAAGTTCTCGACTCCCGCGGCACGGTGGCGAAACAGGACCTTCAGCACCGGCCAGCTCACAAGGGCGATGACGAAGTAGAGCGGGCTCGGTCGTGGAGGTCGTGGCACGCGGGGCAGTATCGCCAGGAACGCGTTGCTGTGATGGGCGGTGCCCTAGCTGTCCTGCCCACACAGGTTGTGAACGGCTGAGCTAATCGTCCGGCCCTCCTTCGAGGCTGTGGGTCTTCCCGGACCTACGCTCGAAGGAGGGCACGGATGTATCTGCACGCTAACGCCAAGC
>JACCWU010000106.1 GCA_013697465.1 Actinomycetota bacterium
GCGAGGTCGCCGAGCAGCAGGTGCTGGGTCATGTGGAACGAGAAGAGCTCGTCTTCAGCGACGGCCGCGAGCGGCGAGACCACCGCCACGAGGAGGAGCCCGATGCCGAGCGCGAAAAGCCCGATCCGCCACCTTGGAACCGGCTGGCCGCGGTGGTCGAGGGTGCGTGCCCGCACTCCGTAGGCAATCGCGGTGACCGCGATCAGAACGAGCTGGAGTGGATCGAGCGTCCAGCTTGTGAGGAGCGTTGCCGCAATCACGGCGTCACTTTAGAACCGGCGGCGTGCGGGGTCAGACCCGAAGACCTGGCCGAGACGGACATGTCGTGAGCGAGATCTCGTGGGCGCTTGACGATTCCATCCATCGCAGCACCAAACTGGACATGGCCCCGGGTCTGACCCCCAGGGTCTGCAGCCCGGACGTGGGCGGCGAAGCCGCGCGTCGCTCGTCTCCGAAGGAGGCCGTACACTCGCGAGGTGGGGAGCGGACGCCAGACGTACGCGCAGGCGGGCGTCTCGCTGGCGACCGGAGACGCAATCGTCGAGCGGCTCCGCGCCGCCGCAGAGTCCACCGGCGCGACGGGCTTCGGGGCGTTCGCGGGCCTCCATCCTCTCGACGACCAGCGGCTTCTCGCCGCTTCCACCGACTCGGTCGGGACGAAGCTGATCCTCGCCCGCGCGCGCGGGCGGCTGCGCGCCTGCGGGGCCGACCTCGCCGCCCACTGCATCAACGACGTCGCGACGACGGGCGCCGACCCGCTCATCTTCCTCGACTACGTCGCCGCCAATCGCATCGATCTCGACCAGGTTGCGGAGCTCGTCGAGGGTGCGGCCGAGGTCTGCCGGCGGGAGGGAGTCGCGCTGGTCGGCGGCGAGACGGCCGAGCTTCCCGGGATCTACCGGGACGACGAGCTCGACTTCGTCGGCACTTGCGTGGGGATCGTCGAGTGCGAGCGGCTCGTCGACGGCTCCCGCGCGCAGGCGGGGGACTCCGTGATCGGCTTCCCCTCCGCCGGTGTTCATGCGAACGGCTTCTCGCTCGTCCGCCGCGTGCTCGAGCAGGAGGACTACGACGGCGAGGATCTGCTCGCGCCGACGCGCTGCTACCTCGAGGAGGTGAGGCGCGTGCGCGACCACGCCCATGCCTTCGCGCACGTGACCGGCGGCGGCATCGCAGGAAATCTCGCGCGCGTGGTCCCCGACGGTCTGCGCGCGAGCATCGACTGGAACGCGTGGGAGCGGCCCGCCGTCTTCCACTGGCTCGCGCAACACATCGAGGAGGAGGAGCTGCGCCGGGTCTTCAATCTCGGCATCGGCTATTGCGCGGTCGTCGCGGACCCGGGGGACGACCTCGTGATCGGGCGGATCGAGCGGGCGTGATCGGCGTTCTCGTGAGCGGCGAGGGGACGAATCTCCAGGCGCTGCTCGACGCGGAGCTCCCTGTCGTCGCGGTCGCCTCGAACAAGCAAGGAGCGCAGGCGCTCGCGCGTGCCGACCGAGCCGGAGTTCCGTCCGAAGCGTTTCCGCTTGACGTGTTTCCGGATCGCGCCGCCCGAGACACCGCAATGGCGGAGTGGCTCGAGGGACACGGTGTCGAGCTCGTCGTCTGTGCCGGGTACATGCATCTTCTCGACCGGTCCTTTCTCGACCGCTTCCCCGAGCGCGTGGTCAACGTGCACCCCGCGCCTCTGCCCGACTTCCCGGGCGCACACCCGCTCGAGGACCTCCTCGCCGCGGGCGCGCCGGCTGCGGCCGCGACCGTGCACTACCTCGACGAGGGAGTGGACTCGGGCGCGGTGATCGCAAGCGAGCCGGTTCCCATCCTCCCGAACGACACGGTGGAGTCGCTTCGCGAGCGCGTGCACGAGGCCGAGCATCGACTGCTGCCCGAGGTGGTGCGAGCGCTGTGCGCGCGCTGATCTCCACTTACGACAAGACCGGGCTCGCGGTCTTCGCGCGCGGGCTCGCCGCGCTCGACGCCGAGATCGTCGCGAGCGGCGGGACCGCCGGCTTTCTCGAGGACGTCGGCGTCCAGGTGACCCGCGTCGAGAGCCTCACCGCGTTTCCGGAGATGCTGGGCGGACGGGTGAAGACGCTTCATCCCCGCGTGCACGCCGGGATTCTCGCCAGGCGCGACGTCGAGGAGGACGTCCGCGCTCTCGAGGAGCACTCGATCGAGCCCTTCGACCTGGTCTGCGTGAACCTGTATCCGTTCGAGAAGGCGGTTGCGGGGCATGGCGTCGCGGAGGCCGATGCGGTCGAGATGATCGACGTCGGCGGCCCGGCGCTCCTTCGCGGGGCCGCGAAGAACTTCGCCAACTGCGCGCCGGTGTGCCGACCGGAGGACTACGGGCAGGTGCTCGACGAGCTTCGCGCGAGGGGTGCGCTGTCCGCCGAGACGCGGCGCACGCTCGCGACGCGGGCGTTCGCGGCGACCGCCGCGTACGAGACGGCGATCGCGCGCTGGTTTGCGGACCGCGAGACCTTCCCGGACATTCTCTCGGTCGCGCTCGACAAGACGCTCGAGCTCGCCTACGGAGAGAACCCGCACCAGCGTGCCGCCTACTATGCGGAGCGCGGCGCGCGGACGCATCTGCTCTCCCGTGTCGAGCAGCTCCACGGACAGCCGCTCTCCTTCAACAACCTCAACGACCTCTCCGCGGCGCGTCTGCTCATCCGCGAGTTCCAGCTCCCGGCGTGCGTGATCGTCAAGCACGCGAACCCGTGCGGGGTCGCCGTGGCGGCGACGATCGAAGACGCGTACGCGAAGGCGGTTGCCGCCGACCCGGTGTCGGCCTACGGCGGCGTCGTCGTCCTCAACCGCGCGGGCTCGGCCACGCTGGGGGTGTCGCTCGCCGGGCACTTCGTGGTGGTGCTCTTCGCCCCGGGCTACGACGAGCAGGCGATGGAGGTGCTCGCGCGCAAGGCCGCGGTCCGCGTGCTCAACGACACCGAGCGCCGAGCCGTCACCGAGGCCGAACGCGACTACCGCCGCGTCCTCGGTGGTCTGCTCGTCCAAGATCGCGACTGGGACGTCGCCGACCGCGAGCCGATGGAGGTCGTCTGCGGCGAGCTCTCCGAGCAGCAGTGGGGCGACCTCCTCTTCGCGTGGCGCGTCGTCAAGCACGTCACCTCGAACGCGATCGTGCTCGCGACGGACCTGCAGACGATCGGCATCGGCGCCGGCCAGATGAGTCGGGTGGACGCCGTTCGAATCGCGGTCGAGAAGGCGCGCGAGCTCGGGCACGATCTCGACGGCGCGATGCTCGCGTCAGACGCGTTCTTCCCGTTCGCGGATGGCCCGAAGCTCGCCCTCGACGCGGGCGTCAAGGCGATCATCCAGACCGGCGGCTCGAAGCGGGATGCCGAGGTGATCGAGGCGGTGCAGTCGGCGGACGCGGCGATGGTCTTCACGCACCGGCGGCACTTCAGGCACTGAGCATCGACGACAGCACGGTGGCTGGAGCTTGAACCTCGTGGTCGGGACCCGTGGACATGGCCGAATCAGCCATCAAAACAGGGGTGAATCTCCGAGCACGTGGCACGTCTGAGGTTCACAACGGTTGAATCGGACAGGTCCCCGGGTCTGACCCTGGCTTACGCCCAGGGCAGCTGATCCCAGTACGGCGGGCGCTCGAGACGCTCGTCTCCGTAGCCGGCGTACGCCTCCATCGGCGCGCTCGTCGCCGTCTCGACTCCCGCGTTGTGGCGAAGCGCGAGCTCCGAGACCGGGTACCAGATCGGGCGGCCGGGCCTTCGCGTCCCCGTCATGAGGATCGCGCAGGGACCGTCGCCCGCCCCAACCAAGATGTGCTCGGTGCTCGGGGCGCAGTGGAAGAAGTCCCACGCTTGCAGCCGGCGCTCCTCGCCTTCCACGAGCAGCAGGCACTCGCCGGAGAGGACGAGGAAGTCCTCCTGCGTCTCCTCGCCGTGGTAGAGGCCGTTCGGCTGGCCGGGGAGAAGGGTGCAGATCCGGATTCCGAGCTCCGTGAACTCGGCGTCGCGCGACTCGAACATGCAGCTCGCCCCGAAGGCGTCGTGGTGGTCCCACGCCGCGTCGCGTACGTTGACGACGAACCAGCCCGCTGTCTTCGGTGCGAGACCCGATCCGTTGTCCTCGAGACGAGCTTCCTCGACCACGCCGCGTTTCTATCAGGCAGCAGGCATGAGAGGATCGGGCGGTGGAAGCGTTTGACCTCGACGTGCGCCGGCACGTCTACTTCTCCGTCGTCGCGAACGGACGCCCGCCGACGATCGCGGAGTCCGCTCTGGCGTTCGCGCGAGGCGAAGACGAGCTCGCCGACGTATATCGACGCCTCCACGACGCGCACGCGCTCGTGCTCTTTCCGAACACGACCGACGTGTGGATGGCGAATCCCTTCTGCTTCGGGCCGACGCCGCATCGGGTCGAGGCGGGCGGGCGTGACTGGACTGCGACGTGTGCGTGGGACGCCCTGGGCATCCCGGCTGCTCTGCACGGCGACGGGCGGATCGCATCCGAGTGCGCCTGCTGCGGCGAGCCGGTGGCACTCGAGGTTCGCGCGGGCGCGCTCGAGGGCGACGACGTGCTCGTCCACATCCTCGTCCCCGCTCGGCGCTGGTGGGACGACATCGGCTTCACCTGAAGCACGATGGTCTTCCTCCGGTCGGAGGAGCACCTCACGCGCTGGCTCGACGCGAACGGGTGGGAGGCCGGTGAGACCCTGACTGCGACGAAGACAAACGAGCTCGCGCGCACCTGGTGGTGGACGAGGCTCGACCCCGGCTGGCGCCCGAGAACGCCGGAGGAGTCACAGGCGATCCTGGAG
>JACCWU010000132.1 GCA_013697465.1 Actinomycetota bacterium
GGAGCCTTGATCTGCCTCGAGATCGACGGGCTCTCACCGCTTACGCGAACCAGAGTCTGGCGGCCACCGTTCACCGCGGCGGCTTCCACGAGCCCATAGTCTCGGGAGCGCCGAAAACAGGCTGACCCAGGCTGGCCGCCCGGGGCGATGGAGCAGCCGATGCCGAACCGCTGCTCTTACTGCGGCGGTCAAGCGGTACCGCCCGCGAGGCACAAGGCGCACCGCTGCACGGCAGTGGCTTGAAGCCGATCGGCGCCGCTGTGCTACGGTATTACCAAACTGCTCGATCTCTCGGCGTCGTGCACGAAGGCGCCGTAGTAGTTCTCGTGGTAATGGGCTCGGATCCCCGGCGGGCCGTTCTCTGTGCCGCCGGCGGCCATAGCGGCCTCGTAGAAAGCGTCCACCATTGCGTGGTCGTCACACTTGAACGCCACGTGAGCACCGCCCGCCGGATCGCGGCGGAACATGCCGAAGCTGAAGCCGGACGAATCCGCAAACCCGGCGAACTCGCCGGCCTCCATGGCCACCGAGTAGCCGAGCGGCTCGAGTGCCTTGGAATAGAAACTCTTCGCGGCCTCGAAATCGCTGACGTTCACCGCGGCGTGGTCGATCATGTTTCCTCCTCTCGACGCTACAGTCGCCGCCCATGATCCTCGAAAACGGCGTCGTGCGCACCATGGACTCGGCGCTTCCTCTCGCCCGCGCGCTTGCCATCGCCGCCGACCGGGTCGCCGGCGGCGTAGGGACGCACGAAACCGCCCTGCCGAGCCCCGAGGTCGTCGATCTGCGCGGGCGCTGCGTGCTGCCTGCGTTCACCGATTCGCACGTCCACTTCCCGACCTGGTCGCTCGCCCAGCGGGACGTCCGCCTCGAAGGGGTCGAGAGGCTCGCCGAAGCGCTCGAGCGTGTCCGCGCGCACCCTCGTCACGGAGACTGGATTCGCGGTACCGGCTGGCGCTCGGCCGAGTGGGACTCGCAGCCGACGAAGGAGGCGCTCGACGAGGTCACGGGCTCGACTCCCGCGGCCCTGTGGGCGAAGGACTACCACTCGCTCTGGCTCAACTCCGCCGCGCTCGCACTCGCGCGCGGCGACCTCGAGATCGAGGGCGGCGTCGTCGAGCGCGACAAGGACGGAGAGCCGACCGGCGTGCTCCGCGAAGAGTCGGCGTGGCATTTCCGCGAGCGGTTCGGAGCGGTCTCCGAGGACGAGTGGGTCGAGGCCACGCTCGCCGGAATGCGTCTTGCCGCAACTCGCGGCGTTGCGGCGGTGCACGACAAGGACGGCTGGCTCGGCGCGGCCGGGATCTTCCAGCGCATCGCGGGGCAGGAAGGCCTGAGCCTGCGCGTCTGGCAGTCGGTGCCGTACGAGCGCCTGCCGGAGCTCGAGTCGCTTGGAGTCCGCTCCGGTATCGGCGACCAGTTCCTTCGAATCGGCTACCTGAAGGTGTTCATGGACGGGACGCTCGGCTCGCAGACCGCCTGGATGCTCGACGGCTCGGGAGTGCGGATCACGAGCGGCGAGCACCTTCAGGAGATCATCCGCGACGCCGCCCGAGCAGGCTGGCCGGTCGGGGTGCACGCGATCGGAGACCGTGCGAACCGCGAGGCACTCGACGCGTTCGAGGCGACGCGAGACGACTGGGCGCCGCGGGGCCTCCGGCAGCGCATCGAGCACGCGCAATGTCTCGCACGCGAGGACGTTGCCCGGTTCGCCTCCATCGGAGTCGCCTGCTCCGTCCAGTTCAGCCACGCGCCCTCCGACCGCGACCTCGCGGACCGCTTCTGGGGCGAGCGTGCGGAGCTTGCCTATGCGTTCCGGTCGCTCTGGGACTCGGGCGCACTCGTTGCGAACGGCTCGGATGCGCCTGTCGAGGAGCTCGACCCGCTCGCAGGGATCCGGGCGGGAGTGCTGCGGACGATCGACGACAGGCCGGCCTGGCATCCCGAACAGGCTCTCGCGATGGAGCAGGTGCTCCTCGCAGCCACCGTGAACTCCGCCTGGCTCGCCCGAGACGAGCGCTCGCGCGGGAAGCTGCTCCCTGGGTTCCTCGCGGATCTCGTCGTGCTGAACCGCGACCCCCTCGCGTGCCCGGCGGACGAGCTCGAGACCATCGAGGTGGTCGCGACAATGGTCGGTGGACGCTGGGTCCACAACCCGCCTCCCTGGGACTGAAGATGCCGCGCATCGGTCGCGAGGAAGGGCGGCGACTCTTCGGCCTGGATCCGGCGGCGTACGACGCTGCTCGTCCGGGACACGCGGAGCGCGTCTACGACGTCTTGGTGAACGATGCGGCCTCGGGCCGGATACGAGCGTTCTGGAGATCGGGCCCGGTACGGGTCAGGCGACACGCCGAGTGCTCCGGCTCGGCGCGAATCCGCTCCTCGCCGTCGAGCCGGATCCCGCGCTCGCCGCCTACCTCGGAGAGTCGCTCGAGGCCCGCGTCGACGTGCTGATTGCGAGTCTGGAAGACGCGCAGCTCCCGACGGACACCTTCGTTCTCGCCATCGCCGCATCGTCCTTCCACTGGGTGGACGAGGAGATCGGGCTGGCGAAAGTCCTCGCGGCCCTCGAACCGGGCGGGTGGTTTGCGATGTGGTGGACGCTCTTCGGGGAGCCCGGAAGGCCCGACGCTTTCATAACTGCGACCAGTCGGTTACTCGCCGGCCTCGATGCAAGCCCGACCGCGGGCGAAGCCGGACGACCGGTACATGCCCTCGACAGCGAAGCACGCCTCGCGGCGCTCGAAAGGGCTGGGTTCGGCACCGTCAGCACGAGGTGGTGGCCTGGCAGGCAAGTTGGGACACGGAGGGCATTCGCGCGCTATACGCGACGTTCTCCCCCATCTCGCGACTCGAGGATGTGCGGAAGACCGAGATTCTCGACGCGGTCGCGCGCATCGCGGAGCTCGACTTCGGGGGTCATGTCGAGCGCACGCTCCTCACGTCGCTCTACACAGCACGACGTCCGTACTAGAGCGAACGGAGCAGCATCTTCAGCGATGCACCTCCTACAATCCGATCGTGGACAGTCGCACGATGCTCCCGACCCACGAGGCGCCGACGTGCTCCGTCGCCGGTGCCGCCGAGATCGTGGGCTCGAAGTGGACCGTTCTCATCGTCCACGACCTCTCGGAGGGCCCGCGGCGGTTTACGCAGCTCGAGCGATCATGCGCCGGGATCAGCCCGCGGACGCTCGCGGAGCGACTACGCTGGCTCGAGTCCGAGGAGATGATCGTCCGCCGGAGCTATCCGGAGTCCCCGCCCCGCGTCGAGTACGAATTGACGGCGAAGGGCGAGGCGCTGCTCCCGATCGTCCACGAGATGCGCCGCTTCGGCCACGACTGGCTCGGTTGCGGCGTCCACGACGCCTGATCCCGACGCTGACGACTCGAACGGTGAATGCGCCGCGGCTAAGCGATGGCGTGATCTCGCTGGATCAGCACACGCTCGCCGACGCCGATGCTCATCTCGCCGGCGAGGACGACGAGCAAGGTCGACGGTTCGGCTGGTATCCGTCCCGCTCGAGCCCCGAGCGGGTGCGGAAGGCGATCGAGAAGTGGCAAGCAGACTGGGCGGCCGCCGGACTCACCCGCACGCTTGCTATTCGAGACCTAGGGACCGGCGTACTCGCCGGCGGCTGTCAGGTGCGCCTCCGTGCTGACCAGATCGCGGAGATGTCCTACTGGGTCTTTCCGGCCCACCGCGGCAAGGGCTACGCGACCCGCGCGATCGTTCTGACCTCCGATTGGGTGTTCGGAGAGCTGGGAATCGAACGGCTGGAGCTCTACGTCGAGCCGGACAACGAGGCATCACGCGGCGCTGCACGACGAGCCGGCTTCACAGAGGAGGGTCTCCTGCGAGCGCGGGAGCAGATCGGAGACGAGCGCCGAGACATGGTGCTCTACTCACGCCTGCCTACCGACCCACCGCCCATGCGGAGCTGAGGTCAGTGAGCGAGGCCCTTCGCGCGCAGCTCCTCGAGCGCTCGCTCCGACTTGTCGAGCTCCGAGAGCCCCATGCCCTCGAGCACGCGTGGCGTCTTGGAGAACTGCACGTCGCGGTAGTCGACGACCTGCCAGCGATTCCCCGACGGATCGAGGAAGTCGTGGCCGCCGACCATCTGCGCCCCCGCCTCGCGCGCCCGCTGTACCGTCTCCTCACGATCGTCGACGACGAGCCCGACGTGGCCGCCGGAGGCAGGTCCAGGGGTCTGACCCCTATTGGCCATTTCCAGGGCGATGAACTGGTCGCCCATGTCCACGAAGGCCATATTCCCGGCGCGCGCGCGGAGCGGAACGTCGTCGAAGATGCGCTCGAGAAACTCGAGCATCTCGTCGATGTCGCGCACCTCGACCGCCAGGTGGTTGATACCGACGATCCTGGTCATGGGCGCAGCGTAGCCAGCGCCGGAGATCAAGACCCCGGGCTCAGACCCCCGGACATGGCCGGACAGGCCGGACATGGCCGGACAGCCGAGCTGCTAGGCCGGCTCGGCCCAGACGCCGACGAGCTCGACGATCGTCGCGGCTGCGACGGCCATGTCCTGCACGCTTGCCCACTCCCGCACGGAGTGGTACTCCTGGCCGCCCGTGAAGAGGTTCGGGGTAGGGAGCCCGCGGGCGGAGAGCACGGCGCCGTCGGTCCCGCCCCGGGTGATCGCGATCCTCGGGTCGACACCCGCGCGACGAATGGCCTCGAGCGCGGCCTCGACCACGCGCGGGTTCTCTTCGATGTAAGGGCGCATGTTCCGATAGGAGTCGCGCACCTCGACCTCGACGTGCGCACGTGGCTCCCGGCGTGTGACGTCCTCGGCTCGTCCGCGCAGGAGCTCGACGTGCTCCTCGAGCAGCGCTTCGTCATGGTCGCGGGCGATGAAATCGACGACCGCCTCCTCCGAGTTGCCCGCGATCCGGTGCGGGTGGACATACCCCTCGCGACCCTCGGTCGTCTCCGGCGAGAGCCTGCCGGCTGGCATGGACATGACGAGCTCGGAGGCCAGCTTCACGGCGTTCACGAGCTTCCCCTTCGCGGTGCCGGGATGGACGGAGAGACCGTGGATCGTGACTCGGACCGATTTCGCCGAGAAGGTCTCGACCTCGAGCTCCCCGAGATCCGAGCCGTCGAGCGTGTACGCGGCGTCGGCGCCGAAGGCGTCGAGATCGAAGTCCTCCGCACCGCGGCCGACCTCTTCGTCGACGGTGAACGCCACGCGTACGCGGGCGCGTGGTCGCTCGGGACGACGAGCGAGATAGGCGACCGCGGCCATGATCTCCGCGATTCCTGCCTTGTCGTCCGCTCCGAGCAGCGTCGTCCCGTCGCTCGTCACGATGTCGTGGCCGCGCCGTGCGGCGAGCGCCGGAAGCTGCTCGGGGTCGAGCACCTGGCGAGCGTCGCCAGGCAGCTCGATCGGATCGCCGCCCCAGGCTCGGTGAACGATGGGCGAGACGCCGCTTCCGGTGACGTCAGGTGTCGTGTCGACGTGTGCGATGAGGCCGACGACGGGGGCCTCGACGGTTCCCGGCAGGGTCGCGAAGACCGTCGCGCTCTCGGTCAGCTCGGCGTCATCCAGCCCGAGCTCGCGAAGCTCGGAGACGAGTAGGCGGGAGAGCTCGAGCTGCTTCTCGGTGCTTGGCCGCTTCGCAGTGCGATAGGCGGCCTGCGTGTCGATCTTGACATAGCGGAGGAAGCGCTCGAGGACGTCGTCCGCGA
>JACCWU010000161.1 GCA_013697465.1 Actinomycetota bacterium
CCCGATGGGAAGCCGAGAATGAAGGGGATAAAGACGATCGGGAGCACCATGATCATCACGCGCTGCGCCGTCGACTGCATCGAGGTGGACATGAGCCAGGTCGACGTGAGCTGACTCACGACGTAGACGACGATGAGCAGCGGCCCCCAGCCGTCCTTCGTCGGCTCGGTGATGTCCACGAGGTTCAGCCACTCGAGCGAGGAAGCCGGAAACTTCGGCTTGATCTCGTCCTCGAAGCCGCGCAGCACGAAGAAGAGCGAAATGAAGATCGGTATCTGGAAGACGATCGGGAGGCAGGCCGCGTACGGGTTGATCTTGTTCTCGCGATAGAACTTCATCAGCTCCTCGCTCTGGCGCTGTCGGTCCGCCTTGTACCGCTGCTGTAGCGCCTTCATCTCGGGAGCGTGGATCTGCAGGCTCTGCATCGAGTGGATCTGGCGGAGCGCGACGGGAACGAGGAGGACGCGAACAGCCACCACGAGCGCCACGATCGACCAGGCCCACGTCAGACCGACCGTGTCGTGGAACCAGATGAGGACTTCCGTGAGGACGTTCTCGATCGGCGAGAGGATTCCGCCGACGATCACGTTTTTGCCTTCCTCGAGCCGAGCACCGGAAACAGCCGCTGGTCGCGTGCGTAGTCGACGCCGCCGTGGCTCCAAGGGTGGCAGCGGAGGAGCCGCCAGCCCGCGAGCGTGGTGCCTCGCGCGAGCCCGTGCTCACGCAGCGCATCGATCGCGTACTGCGAGCAGCTCGGGTGATACTTGCACGTCCCCTGCGGGGTCAGCAGCAAACCGAGTGTCCAACGCCATGCGTAGACGAAGGCGATGCCGACGTGACGCGGGCGGAGGCGACTCACGTCCGCACCTTGGCGAGAACCTCTGCGATCTCCGCGGCAAGCCACTCGCCTCCGCGCGACTCCGCAGGCTCGACGAGCCCCTGCCGAGCGACGAGGACGTAGTCTCTGCCCGGCGGCACCTCGCTCAAGAGGGAGCGCCAGGCCTCTCTCAACAGCCGCTTGATCCGGTTCCGCGCGACAGCGGTTCCGACCGACTTCGGAACCGCGAGACCCAGGCGCGACTCCTCGCCGACAGCGTCCTCGCGCGGAAACCAGTGGAGAGTCAGGTACCGCGTGGACGCGGACGTCCCGCGGCGATACACCGCGTCGAAGTCCTTCGAGCGAGAAAGCCGATGCCGTCGCTGCACGTGGCGACGCGCTCTCAGGCGGAGAGGCGCTTGCGGCCCCGCGCGCGCCGGCGCTTCAAGATCGCGCGGCCCGCCCGTGTCGCCATCCGCGCGCGGAACCCGTGCCGGCGCTTGCGGCGTCGGACGTTCGGCTGGTAGGTGCGTTTCAAGGCTTCGGTCTTTTGAAAGTTCTACGAGAGCTGGCGGCCCGGCTGGGTCGAGCGACGAGTATAGACGAGCGGTTCGGGACGAGTTTTCCACAACGCAGCCTGAACCCGCGCAGGGCGAAGTCGCTGCTAAAGGACCGCTTGCCGTTGGCTTGCCCGCCAACGGCTATGTGCTCGTCCACACCTGTGGATAGACGTGTGGGAACATGGGAAATTCCTGCAAATAGGGCTGTTTTCTTTCACAGGCTACCGCTCTGCGCGACGTTGAGAGCACCGGCGGACGGTGCTATGCTCGCGCTTCTTCTGCGCCGGCGACGATGCGCGACAACGGGTGGAGCAACTGACGGAACCGACTGCTGACGGCCTCTGGGATGTAATCGCCGCCCGACTGCGGGAGAGCATCAGCGACACCGCCTACGACACGTGGTTCGCGTACGCGGAGCCCCGGTCGCTGAACGACGGCGCGCTCCTCGTCACGGTCCCGAACGAGTTCACTCGCGACTGGATCGAGAGTCATTTCCACGGATTCGTCGCGTCCGCGGCTCGCGAGGCGCTCGGTCGGGACGTCACGGTGTCCTTCGCGGTCTCCGAGCGGCAGCCTCGGCCGAGGCCGGCCCCCAGTCCCCCTCTGGAGGCGAGACAACCCGAGCAGGATGTCGGCTTTCGCGAAGGTCCTGAGGTCGAGCTCAATCCGAAATACACGTTCGATCTCTTCGTGATCGGCTCGTCGAACCGGTTCGCGCACGCCGCAGCGCTCGCGGTTGCCGAGGCGCCCGCCCAGGCCTACAACCCGCTCTTCATCTACGGCGGAACGGGGCTCGGCAAGACGCACCTACTGCAGGCGATCGGCCACTACGTGAGACAGCACTCGCGGCGCTTGACGATGCGCTACGTCACGAGCGAGACCTTCATGAACGACTTTATCGACTCGCTTCGAGACAAGCGAATCGAGGGCTTCAAGCGTCGCTACCGGAACTACGACATCCTCCTGATCGACGACATCCAGTTCTTCGAGGGCAAGGAGCGAATCCAGGAGGAGTTCTTCCACACGTTCAACTCGCTGTACGAGGGCGGCGCTCAGATCATCATCTCGTCGGACCGACCGCCGCGCGAGATCGCCACTCTCGAGGAGCGCCTGCGCTCGAGGTTCGAGTGGGGGCTCCTCACCGACATCCAGCCGCCCGACCTGGAGACCCGGATCGCCATCCTCCGCAAGAAGGTGAACACCGAGCGGATCGCCGTGACCGAGCCGGAGGTGCTGACGTTCATCGCCAGCCGCGTCGCGTCGAACATCCGTGAGCTCGAAGGAGCGCTGACACGAGTCGTGGCCTTCTCGTCGCTCACCGATCGTGCGATGACGGTTGACCTCGCGGAGCACGTCTTGAAGGATGTGTTTCCTCCTGGGACCGCCGCGCCGGAGGTCACGATTCCTCGCATCCAAGAGGCCATCTCCGAGAGGTTCGGACTCACGCTGGACGAGCTTGTGAGCCCACGGCGATCGCAGGCTGTCGCGTATCCGCGACAGGTCGCGATGTACCTTTCACGCGAGCTGACAGACTCGTCGCTTCCCAAGATCGGGCGAGAGTTCGGCGGCCGAGATCACACGACTGTGATCCATGCCACGCAGAAGATCACCCGCCTCATCACCGAGGACCGCTCTGTGTACAACCTTGTGCAAGAACTGACGGCGCGCATCAAGCAGGCACGTTGAGCTGGGGGTCCCCACTCGGCAGCAACCGCGGCCTGTTGACACTGTTGGTGGGCGCCAACACACGGACCCACACACGTTTTGCCCGCATCTGCGCCACACTCGGCCTGTCTTCCCCGTCATGCACACTCCTACTAGAACTACGACCTTTATCTCTTAAATAATGGAAACAGACATAGCCTCCGCTCTCGAGCTCCGGGTGTCGTGCTCGCGCAACGATCTTGCGGGTGCGCTGGGCACGGTCGCGCGCGCTCTTTCCAGTCGCAGCGCGGTCCAGGTTCTCACGGGGATCCTGCTGCAAGCGGAGGAAGGAAAGCTCACACTCGCTGCGACTGACATGGAGGTTTCCCTGCGAGCCTCCGTCGGTGGAGAGGTTGAAGGAGACGGTGCGGTCGTAGTCCCGGGGCGCCTCCTTGCCGATCTCGTCAAGCTATTACCGGCCGAATCGGTGTCGCTCGCCTATGACGAAGGCGCCGGCGTGCTCGAGGTGACCTCCGGGAGCTACTCGTCGAAGGTGAACGTGTTCAGCGCCGAGGACTTCCCGCGGCTGCCGTCGCTCGACGTCCCGTTGCACACGATCGAGGCGCCTGGACTGCTCGGCACCATCGACAAAGTTGCTCGCGCAGCCTCGCGTGACGAGTCGCGTCCCGTGCTGACGGGCATCCTCGTGCGCTTCGAGGGCGATCGTTTGACCATGGCCGCGACGGATTCGTATCGCTTGTCGGTGAAGGAGACGGAGCTCGGCGAGAGCGGTCCCGAGCTCGATGCGATCATTCCCGCTCGCGCGCTACAGGAACTCTCCCGCCTCGCGGCAGGCTCGGACGTCGTGAGTCTCGGGGTACACGAGAACCACGTTGTCTTCGGCGCCGGGACCGTGTGGCTTACGACGCGCCGCATCGACGGGCAGTTCCCCAACTACAAGCAGCTCTTGCCGGAGACGTTCGAGGTCGAGGTCACCACTCCGCGCGCCCCGCTTCTGGAAGTCGTCCGCCGCGCCGCGGTCATGGCGCAGCGGAACGCCCCTCTGCGACTCCGGTTCGCAGAAGGCGAGCTCTCGGTCTTCGCCCAGACGCAGGATGTGGGCGAGGCGCAAGAGTCGCTCGAGATCGACTACTCGGGCGACCCGCTCGAGATCGGCTTCAACCCCGAATTCCTACGGGACGGGCTCGAGGCGATCGGCGGAGACACGGTGCAGCTCAGATTGATCAACCCGTTGCGGCCGGGACTACTCGCTGCCCCCGACGAGAACTTCTGGTACCTGATCATGCCGATCCGGCTTCCTGACTGAAGGGCTCTTTTGGCTGGGGGCCCGCTGATCGTGGACTGGCCGAGGAGTTCCCGCGGTCGAAGGGCGCCGCGCGCGAGCAGGCCCGACTGATCGTCCGCGAAGTCACGCTTCGGGACTTCCGCTCCTATGCCGAGCTCGAGCTCGAGCTCGAGCCGGGCGTCGTGCTCGTCAGCGGAGCGAACGGAGCGGGCAAAACGAACCTGCTGGAGGCGCTACACGTCGGCACCCAGGGTTTCTCGCCACGAGCCCGCAGTGACGCTCAGATCGTGCGCTTCGGTGCGGAGAGCGGCCGTGTGAAGCTCTCGGGCAAGCGCGCCGCCACCGGGGTGCACGTCGATGTGACCTTGACGCCCTCCGACTCGCGCCGAGCTCGTCTCAACGGGGGCACGCTGCGCTCGGCCGAGCAGCTTCGCCACGAGCTTCAGACGCTCGTCTTCACGCCCGACCGACTCGCGGTGGTCAAAGGTGGACCCGCCGCTCGACGGGCGTACGTCGACCGCGCTCTCGGGCGCCTCTTCCCCAGCAGGGCCGAGCTGGCAGTCGAGTACGCGGCGGCGGTCGGTCAGCGGAACGCGGCACTGCGCCGGGTTGCGTCGGGCGCATCGGGTACCGACGTGCTGCAGCCGTGGACAGATGCTGTCGCAACACTGGGGGCGACCCTCGTCGACGCACGGCGGGAGACGCTCGCGCTCTTGGCGCCCGGATTCGCGAGGATTGCCGGCCAACTCGGGCTCGCCGCGGCAACTGCGTTCTACGACGGCGACCCGCCGACGGTAGAGGGTCTTGCTGGACGCCTCGAGCGAGACCTGGAACGCGGCCTGACAGGGCTCGGTCCCCATCTCCACGAGGTCCGCCTCGAGACGGGCGGCCGCGAGCTTCGCAGCTATGGGTCTCAAGGGGAGCAGCGGGTCGCGGTCCTCGCTCTCGTCCTTGCGGAAGCCGAGGTTCTCGCCGCGCGGAACGGTGCTGCGCCCCTCGTCCTCCTCGACGACGTGCTCTCGGAGCTCGACGGAGACCGCCGGCGAGCGCTCGGCGAGCTCATCTCGGGGAGCGGGCAGACTCTCGTCACGACGACGGCTGCTGCGGCGCTACCCGTAGAGCCCGCGCAGGCTCTCGTCGTCACGCCGGGACGCGTGGAGCGCGGCTGATGGAGCGCCTCGCCACACAGGTGGCGCACGCGCTGGCGCAGACGGGCGGCCGCCAGGGTGCGGAGCTCCAGGCGATTACCGCCGCATGGCCCAGTGTGGTTGGAGACGCAGTCGCCCGCCAGGCGTGGCCGCTCCGGGTAGGCCGCGACGGTGCGCTCCATGTGGCCGCGTCTTCCGCTACGTGGGCGTTCGAGCTCGACCGCATGGCGCCGGAGATCGCCGCACGCCTTGCGGCCGCCCTCGGCGAGCAGACGCCGAAAGTGCTCCGTTTTCGTGTAGGACCCGTTCCCGAGCCCGGTTCCGAGTCGAACGAAAGCGTCAAAGAAGCGACGCGAGAGTTGCGCGACGCGGCCCGTGAGGTACCCGCCGAAGCCACCGCGGCGGCAGCCTCAGCGGCAGCCGCGATCGAGGATCCGGAGCTCCGCGAGCTGGTCGCGAGGGCGGCTCGCGCGAGTCTCTCCCGCGGTCTCTCCGACCGCGGTTTCTGGTAGACTTGAGGTTGCCCGCAAAACCGCGATTTGCAGGGCTTTTTTAAATGGCTGAAGCTGCTTATACCGCAAAGGACATCACCGTTTTGGAGGGCCTCGAGCCCGTACGTCTGCGACCCGGTATGTACATCGGCTCGACGGGCTCGCGAGGCCTCCACCACCTCGTGTTCGAGGTGGTCGACAACTCGGTCGACGAGGCCCTTGCGGGTCGTGCCGATCACGTCGAGGTGGTTCTCCATCCCGACAACTCCGTCACCGTGACGGACAACGGCTCCGGGATCCCGGTTGACGTGATGCCCGACCAAGGCTTGCCGGCCGTGACGGTCGTGCTGACGAAGCTGCATGCGGGCGGCAAGTTCGGCGGCGACGGCTACAAGGTCTCCGGCGGCCTGCACGGCGTAGGCGTCTCCGTGGTCAACGCGCTGTCGGAGTGGCTCGTTGTCGAGGTGGCTCGAGACGGCAAGACGTGGCGCCAGGAGTTCTCGCGGGGAGAGCCGGCGACCGACCTCGAGGCGACCGGCGTAAGCAAGACCACGGGCACGACGATCAGCTTCATGCCTGACGGCGAGGTCTTCGACGAGGTGGCATGGCAGGAAGACATTCTCGAGCAGCGCCTGCGTGAGACCGCCTTCCTGACGCGAGACCTGCGAATCGTCTTCAAGGACGAGCGCGCGGGCGGCAAGACCGCGGAGTTCCACTACGAGGGCGGCATCAAGGACTTCGTGTCGTACGTGAACGCGACCAAGGACCCGCTCCACAAGCGGGTCGTCTTCTTCGAGAGCCAGGCGAACGGTGACGTGGCGAACGAGGGAACCGTTGAGGTTGCGATGCAGTGGAACTCCTCGTATGTCGAGTCCGTCTTCTCGTTTGCGAACAACATCAACACGCACGAAGGTGGGACGCATCTCACTGGGTTCAAGACGGCGCTCACGACGACGTTGAACAAGTACGCACGCGAGAACGGGTTGCTGAAGGAGAAGGAGGTCAACCTCGAGGGCGACGACGTCCGCGAGGGACTCGCAGCCGTGATCTCGGTGAAGCTCCGCGAGCCGCAGTTCGAAGGACAGACGAAGACGAAGCTCGGGAACACCTGGGTCGAGGGCCTCGTGCAGCGGACGGTGAACCAGAAGCTCGGCGAGTTCCTGGAAGAGAACAAGACGGAGGCGCGCCAGATCATCACCAAGGCGATCTCCGCCGCGCGCGCCCGGCAGGCGGCACGTAAGGCGCGCGACCTTACCCGCCGCAAGAGCGCTCTCGACACGAACTCGCTCCCGGGCCGCCTTGCCGACTGCCAGATCAACGATCCCGAAGTCGCAGAGCTCTTCCTCGTCGAGGGCCCGTCCGCGGGCGGGTCTGCGGTCGACGGCCGCGACCGCAGCTATCAGGCGATCCTGCCCCTGCGCGGAAAGGTCATCAACGCCGAGAAGAACCGGATCAACAAGGTTCTCTCGAATGAGGAGATCCAGTCGATCGTCACGGCGATCGGTACCGGGATCGGCGACGAGTTCGACATCACGAAGCTCCGGTACCACCGCGTGATCGTGATGACGGATGCCGACGTCGACGGCGCTCACATCCGAACGCTGATCCTCACCTTCCTCTACCGGCAGATGCAGGAGCTCGTTGATCGCGGACACGTGTACATCGCGGTTGCGCCGCTGTACCGGATCAAAGTCGGGAGCCAGCAGCGTTACGTCGAGAAGGAGTCGCAGCTCGAGGAGATGCTGGTCCAGGAGCGGATCAAGGACATGGACGTCGCCGACCGCAGTGGTGCAGTGCAGAAGCTCACAGAAGCTCGGTACGGCAAGCTCGTACGGGTGCTACACGAGTTCGACGGGTGGGCGTCGCGGCTTCGCGAGGACTTCGGCCCGGCCGCTGCGAACTTCGTCATCGACCACAGGCTCGTGGAGGCGGGCGAGGACGCCGACGTGGCGGGAGCGATCGCAGGGCTCGACCCGAACGGGTTCGAGTTCGCAGTGCTCGAGTCCGACGGCGAGGGCACGAACGTCAAGGTGGTCGAGCGCGAGACGGGGGCTGCCGCAAGCGTGGTGATACCGACCGCACTGCTGGCTTCGCCTATCTACGCGAACGTGCGCAAGACCTATGCCCGACTCGCCGAGATCGCGGGGCAACCGCCCTTCGACATCTCGTTCGGCAAGAAGAGCCGGCACGCGGAGACATTCGCGGCGCTTCGCGAGGGCGCGCTCGAGATTGCGAAGGAGAACATCCAGATCAGCCGCTTCAAGGGGCTCGGCGAGATGGACGCGGAGGAGCTCGCGGACACGACCATGAATCCGGCGAACCGCATGCTGATTCGCGTCGACGTCGAGGACGCCGCCGCCGCGGATCGGGTCTTCTCGATGCTGATGGGCGACCAGGTCGAGCCGAGGCGCCTGTTCATCGAGCAGAACGCAAAGGACGTGAAGTTCCTCGATGTCTAGTGGTGGGGAAACCCGTGGTTCCCCCACGAACCCTCTCCTTCGGCGGTGCGCACCGAACACCGGCACCTGGTCTCCCCGCTGGCTGAGCCGGCCCCCGGCCACGAGCGAATTGAACACGGATCGGCCTGGAGAGGACGCACGCTGTGTCTGATGTGATCGGCCCGCTCGGCGCGGGCCGGATCGAGCCGCGGGAGCTCGAGCAGGAGATGCGCTCGAGCTTCCTCGATTACGCGATGAGCGTCATCGTCTCGCGCGCGCTTCCGGACGTGCGCGACGGCCTGAAGCCCGTGCACCGGCGGGTGCTCTACGCGATGGACGAGGCAGGGCTCCAGCCGAACCGGCCGCGGCTGAAGAGCGCGCGCGTGGTCGGGGACGTGATGGGTAACTACCACCCGCACGGGGACCAGGCGATCTACGACACGCTCGTGCGGATGGCACAGCCGTTCTCGCTGCGGTACCCGCTCGTCGACGGACAGGGCAACTTCGGGAACATCGACGACTACCCGGCGGCGGCGATGCGGTACACGGAAGCGAGGCTCACGCGCCTGGCGACCGAGATGCTGCGCGACATCGACGCGGACACCGTCGACTTCGGCCCGAACTACGACGAGTCGCGCCGTGAGCCGCTGGCCCTCCCCTCGCGCTTCCCCAACCTCCTCGTCAACGGCTCGTCGGGGATCGCGGTCGGCATGGCGACCAACATGCCTCCGCACCGGCTTCCGGAAGCAGTCGACGCGGTCATCCAGATGATCGACAAGCCGGACTCGAACGTCGAGGACCTGATGAAGCACCTCAAGGGGCCGGACTTTCCGACCGGAGCGATCATTCTCGGCCGCTCGGGTATCCGCGACGCGTACCGGACCGGACGCGGCCGCATCGTCATGCGGGCGCGTGTGCACATCGAGGAGCTACGCGGCGGGAAGAACGCGATCATCGTGACCGAGCTGCCCTACGGCGTGAAGAAGGGCGGCGACACGGGCGTGATCAAGAAGATCGCGGATCTCGTGAACGACAAAATCCTCACCGAAATCTCGGACGTGAAGGATCACTCGGACAGGTCTGGCATGCGGATCCAGATCGACATCAAGCGCGAGGCGATCCCGCAGGTCGTCCTCAACAAGCTGTTCAAGCACACGGCGCTCCAGACGACGTTCGGATACAACGCCGTCGCACTCGTGGACGGCGTGCCGCGGACGCTCTCGCTGCTCGAGATCGTCCACCACTACCTCGCCTACCAGCGCGAGATCGTCACGCGCCGGTCCAAGTTCGAGCTCCGAAAGGCCGTTGCGCGTGCTCACGTCCTCGAGGGCTACCTCATCGCGCTCGACAACCTCGACGAGGTCATCGCCCTGATTCGAGCGGCGGACGACACGGACGACGCGCGGGTCAAGCTCATCGAGAGGTTCGGGCTCTCGGAGATCCAGGCCCAGGCGATCCTCGATCTTCGTCTCCGCGCGCTCACCGGGCTGGAACGAAAGCGCGTCGAGGACGAGTTCGCAGATCTCCAGGAGCGCATCGCGGAGCTTCGGGCAGTCCTCGGCGACCCCGCGAGGATCGACGGCATCGTCCGAGACGAGTTGCTCGAGATCAAGCAGGTCTACGGGCGAGAGGACGAGCGGCGGTCGGAGATCGTCGCGGGCGAGTCGGACCTGGAGCTGGAGGACCTCATCGCCGAGGAAGACATGGTCATCGCCATCACGCGTTCCGGTTACGTAAAGCGGCTTCCCGTCACGACGTATCGTGAGCAGCGGCGAGGCGGCATCGGCGTGATGGGCATGGACCTGAAGGACGAGGACTACATCGAGCACCTCTTCGTCGCCTCGACCCACGACTACATCCTCTTCTTCAGCTCGTCGGGAAAGGTCTATCGGCTCAAGGTGCACGAGCTCCCGCTCGGGTCACGGCAGTCGAAGGGCCGCGCGATCGTGAACCTCCTTCCCTTCCGGCAGGACGAGAAGGTGCGCGCGGTGATCCGAACGCGCGACTTCTCGGAGATGGAGTACCTCGTCCTCGCGACGCGGAGGGGCGTGGTCAAGAAGACGAAGTTCACCGACTACAACACGCCGCTCAAGGCGGACGGAATCATCGCCATCAACTTGCGCGGTGACGACGAGCTCGTCGAGGCCTTCCTCTCATCCGGAGACGACGATCTGCTCTTCGTCTCGCGGCGCGGGCAGGCGATCCGGTTCCACGAGAAGGAGGCCCGGCCGATGGGACGTGCCACGGGCGGGGTTCGCGGAATGGCCCTGCGAGCAGGCGACGAGGTGATCGCGGCCGGTGTCGCGCACAACGACGCAGACCTCCTGGTCGTCACCGGTCAGGGATACGGGAAGCGCACGCCGATCCGCGACTACCCGCGAAAGGGACGCGGTGGCCTCGGCGTGAAGACGGTGCAGCTCACGGAGGCAAAGGGCCAGCTCGCGGGCTCCCGGCTCGTCCGTGAGGGATACCAGGTCATGCTGATCTCGACCGGAGGAACGGTCATCCGCATGCCCGCCGACGGCATCAAGCGGTCCGGCCGTGCGACGCAGGGCGTCATCGTGATGCGCTTGCGCGGCGACGAGCGCGTGTCTGCGCTCGCCCCGGTCGCTGCGGGCGACGATGCTGAGGACGAGCTCGCGACGGAAGAGAACGGGCCCAGCGCCGCCGCTCCGGCAGTCGAGGACTCCCGCCCGGCCGGCGAGTAGCTCTTCTACTCGAAGGTCACGACGAGCCGCCGGATGCACGTGCCGCCGTGGTCGATGAGCATCTCGCCCGCCCGCACATCGGGAGTAGCGAGCCACGCGTAGTCGGCGACGAGCCGCGAGTTGTCCTCCGTGACGGCAAGCACGCGGATCTCGTCGTCGGGCGGATGCTCACGGTAGGCGGCAGCGATCGCAGCGCGTCCTGAAAACGGCCCGGCCGGTACACCTTCGAACGCGAGCTCGGCGTCATCGGCGAAGAGCTCGAGGAGAGTCTCGAAGTTGCTGGAACGGATAGCGGCGTTGAACCGTGAGACGTGCTCCGCGAGAAGCTCCTGCCCCGTCATGCCTCGCTGTCGCCGGCCTTCGCGCTCTTCGAGAGCGAAGTCAGGATGTCGATCGGGATCGGGAACACGATCGTCGAGTTGTTCGCCGAGCCGATTTCGAGCAGCGTTTGGAGATAGCGAAGCTGGACGGTGATCGGCTCCTGCGCCATGACCGCCGCGGCGTCCTTGAGCCGCTCCGAGGCCTGGAACTCGCCCTCTGCTGAGATGACCTTCGCCCGGCGCTCGCGCTCCGCCTCCGCTTGCCTTGCCATCGCGCGCTGCATGTCAGAGGGAATCTCGACGTCCTTGACCTCTACGACGGAGACCTTGATTCCCCACGGCGAGGTCGACTCGTCGATGATCGCCTGCAGGATTGCGTTGATCTTGTCGCGCTCGGAGAGCAGCTCGTCGAGGACGTGCTGGCCGAGGACCGACCGCAGCGTCGTTTGCGCAATCTGCGACGTCGCGACCATGTAGTTCTCGACCTGGACCTGCGACGCGTTCGCGTCGACGATGCGGAAGTAGGCGACCGCGTTCACGCGCACCGGGACGTTGTCCCTCGTGATGACCTCCTGCGGCGGGACGTTCAGGGTCACTGTGCGGAGATCGACGCGGACCATCTTGTCGACGACCGGGATGATGGCGAACAGTCCCGGGCCCTTCGGCACGGGAAGCAGCCGCCCGAGACGAAAGATGACACCGCGCTCGTACTCACGAGTCACCTTGATCGCCGCGAAGGCGATGAGCAACAGAACGGCGACGATTGCGGCGAAGACGATCAGCACTACCATCAGAGAAGCTCCTCGGTGGGGGTCGGTATGGATCCTACGACGATCCGCAAGTCGTCTTCGACCCGCTCGACTCGCACGTGCTCCCCGTGCACGAGGGGAGTACCGGCGCTCGCGGAAGCTCGCCAAAGCTCGCCGTTGACGGAGACGAGGCCGTTGCGCTTGACGATGCCTTCCATCCCCACGAGACCGTGTGAGCCGACGGCGGCCGGGCGTCGAGCGACGAGCACTACTCGCGAGAACGCGAAGAGGAGCAGGACGGCCAGCGTTCCGGCGATCGCAACAGCGACGGGCAGGGACACCTGGTAGGCGTCACCGGCCGGATCGAACAGGATCAGCGCGCCGAGCACGAAGGTGATGGCGCCCGCAAGCGTAAGGGCGCCGTGCGTCGGGACGAATGCCTCGGTGACGAAGAATGCGGCGGCGAGCAGCATGAGCAGGAGTCCCGCGATGGACACGGGAAGCACTTGGAGCCCGTACAGGCCGAGGATCAGCGAGATGGCGCCTACGGTGCCCGGAAGGATGAGACCCGGGTTCCAGAGCTCGACGACGATGCCGAGGAGGCCGATCGAGAGCATGAGCGCGATGAGGTTCGGATCGACGAGCAGATCCCGCGCCCGCTGCCAGAACGTCATCTCGACCTCCTCGATCTCCGCCCCCGCGGTCTTCAGGACCAGACCCTTCGGCACGGTCTTCCTGCCGTCGATCTCGTCGAGAAGTGTCCGGAGCGTCGGAGACACGACCTCGACGAGGCCGATCTCGAACGCGTCGCGCGCTCCGTAGTTGGAGGCCTTCGTGACCATCAGACGTGCGGCCTTGACGTTCCGGCCGTGCTCGCGAGCGAGCTCGCCCACATAGGCCGCCGCGTCGTTGACGACCTTTCGCCGAAGGTCCTTCGAGATGTCCTCTCCCCCGATCGAGATCGGCGTGGAGGAGCCGATGTTCGTCTGCGGCGCCATCGCGGCGATATCGGCGGCCATGGCGATGACGGCACCAGCGGAGTCGGCGCTCGATCCGGGCGGCGAGACGTAGAGGACGACCGGCACCGTCGCGGCGAGAAAGCGCTTGACGATCCCGCGCATCGAGGAGCTCAGGCCGCCCGGCGTGTCGAGGATGACCACGACTGCCGCGAAGCCGTCGTCCTCACCCCGCTCGACGGCGTTCTCGAGGTACTCCTGCGTGACGGGGTTGATGTCGTTGTCGAGGTGGACCGCCAGCACCCGCGGGCGCTCGCCTTGTGCGACGGCTGCCGCGGGCACGAGCACGGACAGGACGACGAGGACGAGCAGAATGCCCTGCGGAATGCGGCGTCTCATCGCTGTAAGGATTGCATCAACGCAGGGTTCGGGGTCTTGCGCGCGAAGGCCGTTCGGGACACTCTGGCTCGAGATGCGCCGTCTGCTCGTCCTCACCTTCGCCGTAATCGCCGGCGGCGCGCTTGCGCCGGGAGCCCTGGCGTCGTCTCCAGCCCGTGTCACCGCAGTCGATCTCGAGGAGAGAACGACGCGGAGCCCCGCGACCGCCGGGCGCGAGGGCCGGTTCACACTCATCGGGTTCCACTGGCGCGGTCCGGGAGGCGCCAGCTTTCGCACCCGCTCGCTCGAGGGTCGGTGGAGCGCCTGGCGGCGGGCGGCGCCTGAGGACGAGGACGCTCCCGATCTCGGTTCGCCGGAGTCCCGTGGGCGCTCGGGTTGGCGCATCGGGAACCCGTGGTGGGTCGGCCCCTCGGACGATTTCGAGGTCCGACGCTTCGGGCGGGTGACGCGGGTTCGCGCCTACCTCGTGTGGAGCCCTGAGATCCGCGTGCCTCTCCGCCTGCCAGCGGCGACCCAGACGCCGACCATCGTCCCGCGGGCTTCCTGGGGAGCGGACGAGTCCATCCGCCGAGCGCTGCCGAGCTACTCCCCGACGCTGCGGTTCGCGGTGGTGCATCACACCGCTGGGCGGAACGCGTACTCACGGTCGGAGGCGGCCGCGATCGTGAAGGGGATCCAGCTCTTCCACATCCAGGGGAACGGCTGGAACGACATCGGCTACAACTTTCTCGTCGATCGTTTCGGCACGATCTACGAGGGGCGGTTCGGCGGGGTCGTGCGCAATGTCATCGGCGCCCATGCCAAGGGCTTCAATACCGGCTCGGTGGGCGTGGCTCTTCTCGGCACCTACGGCGACTCCGCGCCTTCCCGCGCGGCCCAGGACGCGCTGGCCGAGCTGCTCGCGTGGAGGCTCGACCTTGCCCACGTGGATCCGCTTGGTGTGCTCACCGTGCTCTCGGGCGGAAACGAGCGCTTCCCGGCGAGCGTGCCGGTCCTTCTCCGCGTGGTCTCCGGGCACCGCGACACGGGATACACGGAGTGCCCCGGCAGCGCGTTCTACTCGCGCCTCGACGCGCTCGCAGGTGCCGTCGCGAGGATCGGGCTGCCGAAGATCTACGAGCCGCGTGTGGACGCGAGCGCGGAAGGACCCGTGCGCTTCCGGGCCCGCCTTTCTGCCTCGCTCCCGTGGACGGTCTCGGTGACGAGCGGCGCGGTGGGCGAGGTCGCCCGCGGCACTGGCTCCGGAACGAACATCGACTGGACTTGGGATGCGTCACCGGCGCCTCCGGGCACCTACTCGTGGTTGATTGTGGCTGGGAGCGCGCGCCCCGCGTCCGGCTCGCTTCGTGCCGGGCTCGACTCGACGACGCTCGCGCTCAGTGACGTCGCCGCGGAGCCCGCGGCGATCACCCCGAACGGGGACGGCCAGGCCGATAGTACGCTCATCGCGTTCAGGATCACGACGGCGGCGAACGTGACCGTGGAGGTCACCGATGAGCTCGGCACGGTCGTGACCACGGTCCTGGACAGGGTGTGGAAGCGCGCAGGGCGGCACTCGCTCAGCGTCGATGGCGCCGCGCTTCCCGACGGGCGCTACGCCGTCGTCGTGCGGGCGCGCACTGCGACGAGCGCCGAGGTGGTGACGGCGATTCCGCTCGTTGTCAGCCGAACGCTCGGTCTCGTCAGCGCGACGCCTTCGGCG
>JACCWU010000182.1 GCA_013697465.1 Actinomycetota bacterium
TCTTGGAGATTTCCGAGCCACCCGAGATCGCGGCGCTTCTTGCGAAGGTCGAGTCGATGGCGCCTGCGGATCCGTCGAGCTCTTCCTGACGCGACCCGACGTCCGGCCACGCCGTGGGGAAGGAGTCACGGGTCGAGGGAGGAGAGTGACCGGGTGCGCGGGCCATCTGGAGCTTGCTCTAGTCTTGGCGACCGAGTTGCTGGACTCCTAGCGGAGGTAGTTTGTGCGCAAGGTCGGTAGAGGCTGGTTGCTGCTAGGGCTAGGTACGGCCACCGCGGGCTGTTTCTGGATTGCTGGCGCATCTGCCGAGGAGACCTCGCTCCACGCACGTGTGGCGACCGTCTGGTGTCGTGGAACCACGATGGCTGGTGACCGAGGGTCGTCACCGCCTGCGTCGCTGTCTACAACCGTCCCCACCGCGATGGCAGCCGCGTTCCGGGCCTACTACTTCAATGGGACGGTCGTAGTTGCTCCTCGCGGCTGAGGGTGCTCTGGCTCTTCTGGTTCTGGCGGCACGACAGTCAGAGTTAGCGAAGGGTACGAAGCCGCGGGGATCAGCGGATATGTTGCCACTACGGGCAATCACTCGCTCTACCTGGCATGCAAGGCGTTCCGAATGGCCGCTCAGCGACTGATTAAGAGAGGTCTCAACGGAAGTGATTGCACCGTGAGGATCGACCCGCAAACCACGATCCGACGAACATCTACGATGGTCACGATCACCACGGTCCATACCGGAGAAGGCGGTCGCTTGACCCGGAGAGTTCACCGGATCTGGTGGTTTCCAGGCCGAGAGGCTGCTGGCGAGTTGATGTGCTTCATGACTTCCGCGCGTGAATGCGATACGGCGTTCAGAGACTTCGACCGACGGATGAGGACGGTCAAGTAGAGGTTCGAGCAATCTGCTCGCCCGAATAGGTCACATTTCTCGCGCGAGCACTGCCCAGCTTGTCCAATCCGGTTGCGATTTCAGGCGGAAGCGTGGCCGCAGAGCGCCGCCTGTCCTCTTTTGGCATCTGGACAGCGCCGCACCGGGCCGCCATCGTTGAGCCCGTGCTCGTCTACGCGGTGGTCGACGACTCGCTCTCTCCGACGTTCCCGCTCGACGAGGCCCTTGAGGTCTACGTCCGCCGAGAGGACGCCGAGCGCTTCGTCGAGGAGGTCAGAGGCGACGAGCCGGAACTCGCGAGCCACTTACGGATCGAGGTGCGCGAGCTAGAGGCGGGCGGCAGAAACTAGCCTCTGTTTGTAGCTGGTCACGGCAGCGAACGCACGCCACGGATCACGTACACGTGACAAGATGAGCCGAACTTCAGCGCAACAGCTGTTGAGCCAAGGCGGCAAGAACGAACAATGCTCACGGGCGTATGACGGCGTCGAGCACCTTGTTGATGCCCGCGTCGAACCCGGCTCGCACTCCGGGGTTCTCAAGCAGGACTTTGACGATTGCGACGAAGAAGCACCTTTCGGTGCAAGACGGCATCGCAGATCTAGCTGGACGAGTCCCGAGAAATGTGGGATATGTCTCCTTGTGACAGCTAGGGCAAGCCGCATGGCACCGGCGCGAATTCTCTGCTGCGTCGTTGTGGCCGCAGCAGTCGGAGCAGCCTTCGCCGCTCCCTCTCGCGCAGCTCCTCCGACAATCTCCATTCTCGACTCGCGCCCTATAGCGCTTGACTACGGGCGCCTGGTTGTCGCGGAAGACGCCCCGAAGAGCTTCTCGGTAGCCGTCAGAAATGAGAGGGAGCGCCCGCAGGACGTCGAGGTGCGTTTGCTCGAGCTCGTGCGGTCCCCCGGTGAGGCGCCGCTGGCGCAGGTGTTCGTTAAGGAGAGCGAGGTTGCCCAAAACGTCGGGCCTGGTGCCGTTGCAGCGGTGGACTTCGTGCTCCAAGTGCCCACAACTGCTCCTGAGCCAGGCACGTACTCCGGAACGCTCGTCGCATTCGGAGAAGCCGGAGGGGTCGCGCGCCGCAAAATCACGCTCACCGTGCCAGTCCCACCCGTCGCTGCTGAGCCGAGCTCTGAGCCCGTCGCTGGCTTGACGGCGGCGACGCTTCCCTCGGTCTACGTCCCCGCGACGAACCTCTATCCGCTCTTCTTCTACGCGTCGCCTGTCTGGTTCGTGGTGCTGGGAGGTGCGCTCGCGCTCGTTGCCCTCCTCGGTGGCTATGCGCGCATCGCTCCGTGGGTGCGCGCAGTCTCGCTGGCGGTCGCCATCGGCTTGGTCATCGCCATCACTCCCCGCGCGCTCGTCGACGACGAGGAGTTCCTCCGTATCGATGGCGTTCCCGTGAGTGCCGCGGTCGCTGCGGGGTCGGTCGGCACGGTGAGCGGCGACAACGGTGATGTTGGAACGCTGGTCGTGAAT
>JACCWU010000194.1 GCA_013697465.1 Actinomycetota bacterium
CTTGCGTAACGCCCATCGAGCCGCCCATCTCGGCGATGTCCTCGCCCATGACGAAGACATCCTCGTCGGCGCGCATCGCGGTCGAGAGCGCGTCGCGGACCGCCTCGCGGTAGGTCAGCTCAGGCATAGACGTACTTGAGCGCGTCTTCGGGCTTCGGATCGGTCCCCGCCTTCGCGAACTCCACCGACGCCTCCACCTCCGCGGTCACGTCGGCGTCTATCGAGGCGAGATCGTCGTCGGAGAGCTCGAGGCGCGCCCGTAGGAGCTCGATCGGATCCTTCGTCTCCCGCGTCTTCTTGAGCTCTTTCTTGTCGCGGTAGATCTGCGGATCGCCGATGTAGTGCCCGGTCAGGCGATACGTCCTCAGATGGACCAGGACAGGGCCCTTGCCCGAGACCGCGTGCTCGCGAGCCGCGAGCGTGGCCAGATACACGGCCTCGACGTCTTGGCCGTCGGCCTCGATCAGCTTCATCCCGTAGGCGTGCGCCCGCTTCCCGAGCTCGTCGACGGGGAGCGGGAGGTGCTGCTGCGCAGGCGTCGACTCCGCCCAACCGTTGTTCTCGAGCACGAAGATCGCAGGAACCTTCCAGAGTTGCGCGAGGTTCATCGACTCGTGGTACGTGCCGGCGTTGGTCGCGCCGTCGCCGAAGAACGCGACCCCGACCCGCTTCTCCCCCCGGAGCTGGAACGCGAGCGCGGAGCCCACGATCCCGGGAATGCCTCCCGCGACGACCGCGTTCGCGCCGAGGTTCCCGACTTCCACGTCGTAGAGGTGCATCGAGCCGCCGTAGCCGTGTGAGCAACCCTCGACCTTCCCGTAGAGCTCGGCCATGATCCGCTCGACCGGCGTGCCCTTGGCGATCGCGTGCCCGTGGGCGCGGTGCGTCGACGCGATGACGTCGTCGCGCTCGAGCGCGGCGCAGACGCCCGTCGCGACGGCCTCTTGGCCGATGGCCACGTGCAGGAAGCCCGGAAGCTCGCCCGCGCGGAAGCGCTCCTCGACCTTCTCCTCGAAGCGCCGGATCAGCAGCATCTCCCGGAAGAAGCGCCGGAGCACCTCCTCGGAGACGCGCTTGCCTCCCGATCCTGCCTTCTCCTCGACGGTGGCCATGGACCGGCCATTATGCTGATCGCCCCATGCGGGCCGTCGACCAGTGGAAAGAGCTCGAGCGCACGTTGCCCGAGGGCTTCGAGGAAGCCCGCCTCTCCTTCACCGTCGAGGATCCCGCAGCGGTCGCAGCGGCGGCGGGAGTCCTGGCGCCGCTCGGCCCCGGCCGCGTCGGTAACCAGCTCCGTTTCCACGTCGCGCAGTCCGGCTCGTCCGGGACCGAGTCTGTTCGGAATCTCCTCACGCGGCTCGACCGCAAACGGATCTGGGGAACGGTCTCGCTCGTCGACGTACAGGGCGCGGAGACATCGGACCTCGCGGCTCCGGGCCACAAGCCGTCTGGCCGACGTTCGCTGGCGAGCGCATGGGACGAGCTCGTGAGCAACCTCCCCTCCGACTGGTCGGATCTCCTCTGCGAGCTCGAGGTCGACTCGACCGACTACCTGCCACGGGCGGCGCTCCATGGAGCTCCGCTCAACCCGACCCGCAATCCCGAGATCGCCGCGCTCCGCTTCCGTGTCTCGCGCAAGGGCTACGGCGCGTCGCCCGGGATGGCGAGGCGCTGCCTCGAGCGCATGGACGCCGAGGGCATCACCGGTCGGGTCACCGTGCTGCAGGCGCTCTCGGAGACGGGCTATGCCGCGACGCTCGGCCCCGTGTGGCGCGTCGCAGGACGTTCCGTCTAGCGGTCCAGCGGTCTACGCGACGATCTTGGCCGACCCGCGCATGCCGTTGACGGCGTGCGGGTCGCAGCGGTACCGGAGGGTCCCCAGCTTTGTCAGCTTCACCTTCCACGTCTGCTTCCCGAGAAACGGAAGCGTCGTCATCCGGTTGTAGCCCGGCGCGACGAGGTGGACGTTGTGCAGGCGTGAGCGGTCGCGGACCGTCACGGTGTACGTCCCCTTCTTCAGGCGCTTGACCGCCTTCCCGGCCGCGGTCTTCAGGGTGATGACCTGGGCCGGCCCGGCGGTCACGACCAGCCTCGTCTTCGCGGTGATCACCGCAGCCGCCGGCGGAGTCGTGGATGGATTCCCGGCTACGAACGTGCCGCGAAGCGAGGGGTGCGGATCGCAGTGGTAGACGTAGTTGCCGTCTCTGAAGGTGACGGTCCAGGTCACCTTCCCCACGAACGCGACCTCGGTGCGCTCGTCCACGCCGGGACCCTCGAGGTGGAACGTATGGAAGTCCGACTTGTCCTCCACCTCGATGTCGTACGTGCCCGGGTCGAGCTTCGTCACGCGGTTTCCCTGCGCGTCGCGGAGCGAGATCTCGAACTCCGGGCCGACCTCGCCGAAGAGCTTCGGGTTCTGCGCGGAGACGGCCGCGCTGTCGGCGCTTCCGAGCAGCGCGGCAGCGGCAAGGGCGACAACCAGGGCGACGGCACGCTTCATCGTCAAGACCCTACGCGCCGCTCGTGTAATCGGTTTGAATCCCCGGGGGATCGCCACCGCATTGATCCGCGGGGGGTGGGCGGCGGGCGAGCCAGCCTCTCGAAGCCGCCGGTGCTTGAACGGGGCACGCAATCCGATCGGCAGCCACGCTCGAATAGCTTGTCAGGTCGAACTCGATTGGGAGGCACCGATGAGCCTGCAAAAGCTCGGAGTAGGCGTTCTGACAACAGCGCTGTTCGCGGTAGGCCTGTGGGCGGGAATCGGGAGTGCCCGCTGGCTCGAACCGGACGCAGCACAGTCAAGTCCCAGGACGTGGTGTAGCTCGTCGGCAAGATCGTCGGCTGCTCAGACCGCGGTGAGCTCGCGGGTCTCCTTTCTGGTGTCGTCGATTCTTCCTCGATCGAGTACCGCCTCGAGCGAGTG
>JACCWU010000168.1 GCA_013697465.1 Actinomycetota bacterium
GCGCTCCGGTCCACCTGGGCGTGCCGGCTCGCGCCGCGAGGCGGGGCAGGTACTCCCGGACGAGGACGCTCAGCTCGAACTCGTCATCGACGTGGCGTTGTGCCAGGGTCACCGACCCACCTGCGCGTACGGCGAGCAGGCCACCCTGGATCGGATACCGGCACGAGACGAGATCGTCGGAGAACGCGAGCTCGGGTGGGCCGAACGCGAGGAGGCTCACGCCGCCGAGCAGGGTGAGCCGGCCACCGTCGTCCGACCAGCGGGCCCGAATCCCGCCGCGAGTGAAGCGGGCAACCGCCTGCCAGTACGCCACGCCGAGCCAGCGGGCTCCCGATAAAGAGCCCTCGACGACAGGCTCGGGTGCGAGTACTCGCTGGGTCGACACGAAACCCCCCGAGTCGAGCATGCGCTCGGTCGTCTCCCAGCCGTGGAGCACGAACGCCACCTTGGCCACCTATCGATCCGGCCCCGCGAGCCGGCCGAGCACGACCCCGAAGATGGCGTGCCGCCACGTCGCCTGTGCGAACGCTCGCGGATTCGTCAGCAGCCGCGGTATCCCGGGCTGGCCGCGGGCGGGGTGGTAGCGATCGACGAAGTACGTGAGCGGATACAGCAGGACGTGCTCCGCGAGTGCCATTCCGATTGCCAGCCGGCGCGGATCGACAGGAACGATGCGGCGTGTTTCGTTGTATGCGAGCCCGAACAGGGCGCCGTTCACCACATGCACGGCGAAGCCCACGCCGTACCAGCCCGGGCCGCGCGTCACCGCTTTGCCGAGAATCGCGACATCCGAGTAGTCGCACCGGGCGAGCCGCTGGTCGAACGGCTCCTGGGCGGCCCAGACGGCTGCGGCTGCAGCGCCGGAAGCCGCCGCTCGGATCCGTCGTTTCATGGCTACGTCGCGGGCTCCGCAGCGTGCCGCACACGGTCGCGCGCCTCGGCAAAGCGGATCGCTTCGTACGCGATGAGGGCGGCGCACAGGAAGGCGACGACGGCGAGCGTTGCGAGCGCCGGCACCTCGACTCCAACGGGTATGAGTGCGAGCAGGAGCGCGGCCACCACCAACCTCTGCCGGTTGAGCGTTTGCACGTTCCGGAGGCGGAACAGGACGTGGGCGATCAGATACAGGGCGACGCCACCGCACAGCGCAGTCGCGGGGACGGCCGCGAGCGGCTCGGCCATGTCGGCGAGGGTCTTCTTCACGCCGACTGCAAAGAGGATGATCCCGCTGACCATCGGCAGGTGCAGGTAGCTGTAGGAGTCACGCGCCATCATGAGCTGTGCGTTCCCGGTTGCCTCGCGTAGGTGGCGCTCGGCAACGATCGCGACCACGTCGAAGTACGCCCACCAGAGCGCCGCGGCGACGGCGAACCCGAGAATGGCTGCCGCGACGATCCCGGCGCCGAGGTCGGTGGTGGCGCCGACGCCGACGGCGACGATCGACTCGCCTATGGCGATGATCACGATCAGGGCGTGCCGTTCGGCGAAGTGCCCCGCCTCGAGCCGCCAACCGCGACCACCACCGATCCATGCGCCCGCGAGGTCCAGCACGACCGCTAGCGCCCAGACCGCGACCTGGATGCGCCCGTCGAGGGCCGAGGCGACGAAGAGCAGGGCGACGCTGATCAGCGAGCCGGTCCCCAGACGTGCGATCGCGGCTAGCAGATCGCGATCTCCCCGCCCAGCGACGGCGTAGAGGGCGAGGTGTGCGACGCGCACGATCGCGTAGGCGCACGCGAAGAGGAAAGCGTCGTCACCGAAAACGTCGGGGACCGCCAGCGACGCGACGAGCATCGCGGCCATCGCCCCGAACATCGCGAGCCGGACCCAGCCCTCCTCGGGGTTGATCGTGTTCGTAAGCCAGGCGTACGCGGCCCACGCCCACCAGAGAACGCCGAGCACGAGCATGCCCTTCACGAGGCCTGCCCACGTCGGATCGCCGGAGATGAACCCGGTCACCTGGGTGAGCGCGAAGACGAAGATCAGATCGAAGAAGAGCTCGAGCGGGGTGACGCGTTCATCCGCTCCTTCCTCGCGCCGACGAGTCTGAACCGTCACCGCTTCAGCCTAGATGCCGCGAACGTGGCGGCCGCAAGCCGATCGTGGCCGCGCGCGGGCCGCGAGCTACGCCGAGGCGCCCGCGCCGACAGCGACAGGGACCTCGACGCCGAGCTTCTCGGCGGCCATCCTCGTCCCCTCGACGCGGTTCGCGATCTTCTGGAACGCGACCTCGCGGGCGTAGTCCGGTGAGCCATGGTTCGGCTTCTCGTCGATCGAGAACGGGGAGAAGCCGCAGTCGTCCGTCGAGCCGAGCCGTTCCTTCGGGATGAAGTCGGCGGCGTGGACGATCAGGTCGCAGATCTCCTGCACGCTCTCGACGCGCGGGCTGTGCGTCACCGTCACTCCGAGGTAGCAGACCTGCGGAACGCCGTTCGCGTCCTCACGACTGTGCTTTCGGATCATCTCGAGCACGGGCTCCTTCTCCCGTTCGCTCGCGAACTGGATCAGGAAGTAGCCGGCGTTGAGCTCGAATAGCTTCGGAAGCAGGTCGCTGTACGGCACGTCGGCACTGTGCACCGAGTCGCGATCGGCGCCAGGACACGTGTGGACTCCTATCTTCACCCGCTCCTCAGCCGAGAAACGGTCGATCACTCGGCTGTTGAGCTCGATGAAGTACGGCAGCTTGCCGGCTCCCGTCCACGGGTTGCGAGGGTCCGCTCTCGTTGCCAGACGGCCCTCGGTGAAGTCCATCGAGACTCGGGCCGCTCCCGCGTCGAACGCCTGGCGGATGTCCCTCTCGCACTCGTCGACGAGGTCCGACTCGAACTCCTCCCGGGAGTAGCCGGGAATCTCGTCGTACAAGGGGTAGAGGAGCGCCAGCATCGACGGCGCGATCACGGCCTGCTTCATCGGCTTCGTGGCGTACTTGATCGACTTCGCCAGGCTGTCGGACGCGAACGCCTTGTACCGGAACGGCCCGCCGGTTAGACGGGGTAGCTGCCGATTGTGACCGTCGGCGAAGATCGCGAAGTACTGCCCGCCCCCGACGAGATTCTCGGCGAGTCCGGTGCCGGCGAGCGTGTCCGTGATCGGGTAGGTGGCGAAGCTCGACCACCGCTGCTCGCCGTCGGAGATGATCGGCGCGCCGGTTGCCTCGCCGCGTGCGATCGAGTCCCGAACGGCCTCGTCCTGGACGGCCTCGAGCTCGTCCTTCGTGATCTCTCCGGCGTCGTAGTCGGCGTAGGCCTTCTGTACCTTCGAGGGCCGGGGGAGGGAACCAACCGGTTCCGTCGGAATGCCCGTACCGGTTCTCGGATCGTACGATCCCATCGTTCTCCTTTGGGGATGGCCGGCCGCCGGTGATCTGCGGTCGGTAAAACTGACCGAGCCGAGCGCACGGTCACGCACGATGATCTAACAGATGTCTATCTCCTGCAAGGGCAAAGATCAGAGCGGCTCGATCGCAGGCTTGCGCACGACCTGGAAGATGAGCCGCGTCTCCACGTGCTCGACTTCGGGACGCGCGGTGAGGTCGTCCAAGACGAGCGTGCGCAGACGCTCGGTGTCCGGGACGGCGACATGGACGAGGTAGTCGTCCGAGCCCGTGACATGGAAGACGGCGATGGACTCCGGGAGGCGCAAGACATGCTGGTGGAAGTCGGCGATCAGGTTGCGGTGGTGCACCTGGAGGCGGATGGAGATGAGCGCCTGGGTCGGCCGTCCGAGGAGCGCCGGGTCGACGGCGGCGTGGAAGCCGGTGAGGACCTCCCGTTCGCGCAGGCGCCGAACGCGCTCGAGACAGGACGAGGGCGAGAGTCCGACGAGCGCGGCGAGATCCTTGTTCGAGATTCGCGCATTCTTCTGCAGCTCGAGCACCAGTTGGCGATCGATTCGGTCAAGGCCACCGAAAGGACTCGAAGAACGAACGATATTCGGATCAGTTGCCATCCTGGCGAATCAATCCTAACCTCTAGGATGACTGTCTGCAGGATGTATCCCTGCAGGATGAATCACTGCTGCCCGAGACGCGTCCGGCCCGGACGACGACCAAGGAGATCCACGCGATGAAGAGCGAAGGCGAGTTCCCGCCCAGCGAGTTCCACTTCACGTCCGAGTCCGTGACGGAGGGCCACCCGGACAAGATGGCCGACCAGATCTCGGACGCGGTCCTCGACGCGATCCTGAGCGAGGATCCACAGGGGAGGGTGGCCTGCGAGACCTTCGTGACGACGGGGCTCGCCCTCATCGGCGGCGAGATCACGACGACGACGTACGTCGACATCCCGCGCATCGTCCGAGCCAAGATCGCGGAGATCGGCTACACGCGAGCCGAGTACGGCTTCGACGCCAAGACGTGCAGCGTGATCGTCGCGGTCGACGAGCAGTCCCCCGACATCGCCCAGGGTGTCGATGTCTCGTACGAGGCCCAGCACGACGCCGACGACGATCCCCTGGACAAGCTGGGAGCGGGCGATCAGGGAATGATGTTCGGCTACGCCTGCCGCGAGACGGACGAGCTGATGCCGCTGCCCATCATGCTCGCGCATCGAATCTGCAAGCGGCTCGCCGAGGTTCGCAAGTCGGACGAGCTCCACTACCTGCGACCGGACGGCAAGGCGCAGGTCACGGTTCGGTACGAGGTCGACGGGCACGGCATCCAGCGCCCGGTGGAGATCGAGCGGGTCCTGATCTCGACCCAGCACGCCGAAGATCTCGACCCGGAGGTGCTGATCAAGCCGGATCTGATCGAGCGTGTGCTCCACCCGATCCTGCCTCGCGACCTGTACGACGAGGGGCGGCTCGAGCACAAGGACTTCGTCTACGTGAACCCGACCGGGCGGTTCGTCGTCGGTGGCCCGATGGGCGACACCGGGCTGACGGGACGGAAGATCATCGTCGACACCTACGGTGGCGCTGCCCGCCACGGTGGCGGCGCGTTCTCGGGCAAGGATCCGACGAAGGTCGACCGTTCGGCGGCCTACGCTGCGCGCTACGTGGCCAAGAACGTCGTCGCTGCCGGGCTTGCCGACCGCTGCGAGCTGCAGGTCGCCTACGCCATCGGCATCGCCCACCCGTTCTCGATCCAGGTCGAGTGCTTCGGCACCGAAGCGATCCCGGTGAGCCGCATTCGCGAGCTCGTCGTCGAGCACTTCGATCTGCGGCCGGGGGCGATCCTGCGCGACCTCGACCTGCGCCGCCCGATCTACGCCAAGACCGCGGCGTACGGCCACTTCGGCCGCGACGACCGTGACTTCACGTGGGAACAGACCGACAAGGCCGACCTGCTCCGCGAGGCCGCCGGGCTGACTCGCGAAGCTCAGGTCGCGTAGGTAGGCATGGGCGTCACCGTCGTTGGCTCCGTCGCGTTCGACGCGCTCGAGACTCCGTTCGGCAAGCGGGAGCGCATTCTCGGAGGTGCGGCGACGCACTTCGCGCTCGGCGCGAGCTTCTTCACCGACGTGCGCGTCGTCGGCGTCGTCGGCGACGACTTCGGCGCCGACGAGTTCGCCGTCTTCCAGTCCCGCGGGATCAACGTCGACGACGTCGAGCAGATTGCGGGCGAGAGCTCGTTCTTCTGGGCCGGCCGCTACGACCACGACATGCAGGTCGCCCAGACGATCGACACGCAGCTGAACGTGTTCGCCGACTTCGACCCGGTGCTGTCCGCGGAGGCGCGGGGATCGTCCGTGACCTTCCTCGCGAACATCCAGCCCGATCTCCAGCGCCGAGTTCGAGAGCAGTGCAGCGGTGCCGTCGTGACCGGCCTCGACTCGATGAACTACTGGATCGAGTCCGCACGCGAGTCGTTGCTCCAGACGATCGCGGGCGTCGACGTCGTCTCGCTGAACGACACCGAGGTGCGGATGCTCACCGGGCAGCCGAACCTCGCGCGTGCGGCACGCGAGATCTGCGCGCTCGGCCCGCGCGTGCTCGTGGTCAAGCAGGGCGTGTACGGCGCCTGCATGTTCTCGGAGAGCGGCTTCTTCTTCGTGCCCGGCTATCCGCTCGAGACGGTCGTCGACCCCACCGGCGCCGGCGACTCGTTCGCGGGGGGCTTCTTCGGCTACCTCGACTGCCAGCTCGCGGACGGCGAGGCCGGCGACGAGGTGCTCCGGCGTGCCGCGGTCTACGGCTCGGTGATCGCGTCGTTCGCAATCGAGGCCTTCGGCAGCGAGCGGTTGCAGAGCCTGACCCTGCCCGAGATCGAGACCCGCTTCGGCGAGTTCAAGCAGATGACGCACTTCGAGGCGCAGCCGCTGCTCGCGCCCGCGACCGAGCGCTAACGTACGTCCCCATGAGCAACGCTCGCCTTCGGCT
>JACCWU010000199.1 GCA_013697465.1 Actinomycetota bacterium
GACCGTGGACGAGTCGACCTGGGAGGTTCTGCAGCGCGTCAAGCTCGGCCCCATCTCTCTGCAGTTTCGCTCGGAGGTGAAGCGGACGGAGATGAGCGAGACGGACCGCCGCACGGTTCTCTCGGTCAACGCGAAGGAGGTGCGCGGCCGCGGCGGGGCGGAGGCGACGATCGAGTCCAGTCTCGACCCGATCGAGGGCGGGACTCGAGTCACGCTCGTCACCGAGCTCTCGCTCCGGGGCTCAGTCGCCCAATATGGCCGGCCTGTGGTCGGCAGCGTCGCCGAGGAGCTGACGAAGCAGTTCGCGACCTGCCTCGCCTCGCTGCTCGAGACAGAAGCGCCATCTTCACCCCTGGCCGCACCACCGGCCGGCGTCGAGCCCGTCGGGGGGCTGCGCTTGGTGTTCGGGACGCTCTGGCGTCGCCTCTTCCGCCGGAGCTAGCGCGGCTCGGTGAGGTCGGCTGCCGCGAGCGCTAGCACCTGCGCGATCGTGATCGCAGCGGCTTCACCCTCGGGAGACGCGAACTGCGCCTCACCCTCGTCCGTGTGGAATGACCACCCACCTTCGCGCCCCACGCCGATCAGCGCAGCCGGGCAGCGGCGCGAGATGTTGCCGAAGTCCGTTGCGAAGGGCAGTCGGGGAGGGTTCGAGACGAAGTCCCTGTCGAGAGTGTCGAAGGCGCCGGCCACGGCCGCGGTCACGCGGTCGTCCGGCCGCACCGCTTCGACGACCCGACCGAGCTCCCACCGTGCCTGCGGAACCGTCGCTTGAAGCGCTGCGAGACGCGGCTCGACGTCGTCCTCCGCATCGGCGAAGACGAGGAACGTCGCACGGAGCACGAGCCCCGTTCCCTCTTCCACGTCTCCGTCCAGCACGAGCCGCTCCAGCATGAGGTCGTCCGGCACGTGAGCACGGGTGGTTTCGAGCGCGGCGAGCGCCGCCTCGAGCGGAGGCTGGTCGGCGGTGGTCAGCGAGCGCGAGCCCGACACGACGGCTGTCGCCCGCTGCATCCAGCGTGACTCGAGGGACACCGTGTCGATGTACTCCGGGTGCGCATAGAGCGCCGTGTCGACCTCGTCCCAGAGGCCCGCTTCCGCGCTGAGCGCCTTGCCGCCGCCGCGCGCGATCGAGCCCGGCGCGTGGATCTCGTCCGAGGGGCAGCCCATGACGACGAGGGTGCCCGCAAGCTCCTGCCGCAGCTCGGCGAGGGCACGAGCCGCGCCGACGATGCCACCGGAGATGGGGCCGTGTCCGCAGGAGTGGACAGGCTCGACGCGTCCGTCCGGCCGTATGGCGGTGACAGCGTCGTAGAGGCAGACGAGGCCAACCGTCGCGCCGGGACGCTCCCCGCGCAGGGTGGCGCGGAAGGCGGTCTCCATTCCTCCTACGCCCTGCTCCACCTCAAGGCCCGCCGCAGCCAGGGTGTCGCGGAGGTGACGGGAGCACTCGTGCTCCTCGTGGCCGAGCTCCGGGTGCTCGTGGACGAACTGAATCGTTGCCCGAATGGCGTTCGTCTGCCGAGCGACGGACGCCAGGACGTCTTGACGGTCGATCATGCGGTCGCCTCCCGGAAGGTCCGCGCGACAAGCACGCGCACGAGCTGCGCCTTGTATTCGGCGGAGCCGGTCGCATCGTCCACGGGAGCAGCCGCCTCGCCGGCTCGCTCCCCCGCTTCGGCGAGCAGCCCGTTGCCGATCTCCTCCGCGGGAGCTCCGATGAGCATCTGCTCCGCGGCCGGAGCGCGCACCGGCCGGGCGCCGACCGATCCGACCGCCACACGCGCTTCCGCGATCTCTCCATCCGCGACCCGCGCGAGACACGCGACCGTCGCCGTCGGGCGCTCGTGGAACGCGAACTTCGCGTGGGCGACGGCAGCACCGGGAGGAAGCTCGGGGATCCGCACGGAGGTGAGCACCTCGCCCTCGCCCAGCACCGTCTGGTACGGACCGACGACGAAGTCCGAGATCGGAGCACGCTGTGCTGCCTCGCCGCCGCGCCGGTACTCAACCTCGGCGTCCAGAGCGAGCAAGAACGTAGCCGGGTCGGAATGCGGATCCGAGAAGCAGAGGTTGCCGCCGAGCGTGCCGACCTCGCGCACGCGGATGTTCGCCACCTTGCGCTCCATGTCGGCAAGGGCCGGTAGCCGTTCGCGGACGAGCTCGGAGCGCTCGAGCGCCCGGTGCGTGACCGCCGCCCCCACGACGAGACACCCGTCCTCCGAACGCACGCCCGCAAGCTCCTCGACACCCTTCAGGTCGATGAGATGGCCGAAGGAGGCGAAGCCGAGCTTGAGGAGCAGCAGGAGCTCCGTGCCTCCGCAGTAGAAGGCGGCGTCCTCGCCGTAGCGGTCCGCCAGCTCGGTCGCCTCCTCGAGCGACTGCGGCCGGTGCAGGTCGAAGGGCGGCAGCGTCACGCCACGCCCACCTCCGCGGTCTCGGAGAGCACCTCGAGCGCCGCCTCCATGCCGTCGCCGAGCCTCACCGGCACGCCGAGGTCGGCGATCGTGCGCCCGAGCGCGCCGAGCCCGATGACGGGGAACAACGAGCGCGCGGTCGGCCCCATGTGGCCGATGCGAACGAGGTTGCCCGCCCCCTGACCGCTGGAGATCATGACGCCGTAGCGCTCGCGGCAGTGGGCTCGCACCTGGATGTCGGTCAGCCCCTCGGGGACTGCGATCGCCGTCACGCAGGCTGCGGTGACCTCCTCGCTGCGCGGCCAGAGCTCGAGCCCCATCGCCCTGACGCCGGCTCGGCAGGCGCGAGCGGCGAGGTCGTGACGAGCGATGGAGCTCTCGAGCCCCTCTTCGAGCAGCTCGTCGCAGCACGCCTCGATCCCGTGCATGTCGACGACGGACGGGGTGAACGGAAACACGTCGCCGTCGATCCACTTGTCCTTCCAGTCGAGCATGGAGAGAAAGGAGGCCCGGGGCGCCGCGGGGTTGGAGCGGATTCGCTCCCAGGCCGCGTCGTTGACCGTCATCAGCGTGATGCCGGGCGGGCCGCCGAGGCACTTCTGCGCCGCGGCCACGGCGATGTCGATCTCCCAATCGTCGGTGCGGAACTCGATTCCGCCCAGCGAAGAGACGCAGTCGACGAGCGTCATGGCGCCGTGAGCGCGTGCGATGGGGCCGATTGCCGCCAGGTCGTGCTGCGTCCCGGACGGCGTCTCGGAGTGGACGACCGTGACCAGGTCGATCTCCGGGTGCTCGTCGAGGTAGCGCTCGACGTCGGCGGGATCGACGGAGTCGTTGTAGGGAACCTCGAGCTCGTGCAGCTCGGCGCCGAAGTCCTTCAGCCAGTAGCCCATGCCC
>JACCWU010000200.1 GCA_013697465.1 Actinomycetota bacterium
TGCAGGTGGACTTCGCCAAGAACGGCAAGACTTACGACGTCGTCTTCGACGCGGTTGGCAAGCACTCGTTCAGGCGGTGCAGACGGTCGCTGAAGCCGGGCGGGATCTACGTCTCAACCGACCCGGGGTTCCTGTTGCACGTCCCAGTCCTGGCCCTGCTGACCCGGTGGTTCGGCGACAAGCGGTTGGCGATGGGGATGACCCGGTACACGAAGAAGGACGTCCTTTTCCTCAAGGGTCTCATCGAAGCGGGGAGATACCGGCCGGTCATCGATCGCCTCTACCCGCTGGAGGACGTGGTCGAGGCGACGAAGTACGTCGAGACGGGACAGAAGACGGGGAATGTCGTCCTCACGTCAGCTGGAACGGCGCTGCATCACGCGAAATGTCGAACCGGGGAGAGGAAGTGAAGGCATGAGGGCAGTTGTCCACGACAGGTACGGGCCTCCGACCGTTCTGCGACTCGAGGACGTCGAGCGGCCAGTTCCGAAGGTCGACGAGGTTCTCGTACGCGTCCACGCCACGACGGTCACGCAGACCGACTGCCACATGCGCCGGGCGCGCCCGTTCCTCTGGCGATTCATGCTCGGGCTGCTACGACCCAAGCGGAGGATCCTGGGCCTCGAGTTCGCCGGCGCGATCGAGGCGGTCGGTGCCGCAGTCACGGAGTTCGCAGTGGGAGACCGCGTGTTCGGCCTCCGAAACTGCGCGCACGCCGAATACGTCTGCGTCCGGCAAGCCGGCCTGCTCGCGCACATGCCGGAGGACGCGACCTTCGAGGAGGCGGCGGCCGTCTGCGACGGGATGAGCCAGGGGCTGGCCGGTCTCAGGAACGGTCGCGTCGGCCGTGGGACGAGGCTCCTCGTGTACGGCGCGTCGGGCTCGTGCGGAACGGCGGCGGTGCAGCTGGCCGCCTACCTCGGCGCACACGTCACGGCGGTCTGCAACACGAAGAACGTCGAGCTCGTGCGCTCCCTCGGCGCCGACGAGGTCATCGACTACGAGCGAGAGGACTTCACGAAGAACGGGGCGACGTACGACGTCGTCTTCGACGCGGTCGGGAAGCACTCGCTCGTCCGCTCGCGCGGCTCGCTCGTGCCGGGCGGTCTCTACGTTGCGACCGACCGCCTCTACAACTTGCCGCTTGCGTTCCTGACCCGATGGCTCCGCACGAAGAAGGTCGTGTTCGGCGTCTCGGGGTACAAGAGGGAGAGCGTCCTCCTCCTCAAGGACCTCCTCGACGCCGGGAAGTACAGGGCTGTCATCGACCGGACGTATCCGCTAGAGGACGTCGTCGAGGCGACCAGGTACGTCGAGAGCTGGCAGAAGACCGGGAACGTCGTCCTCACCGTCAACGGCGGGCGAGCACGATGAAGGCCGCGGTCCGAGACAGATACGGCCCGCCCGAGGTCGTCGAGCTTCGCGAGATCGATCGGCCGGTCGCCGCGGACAACGAGGCTCTGGTACGGGTGCGGGCGGCTTCGGTGAACCCGGCGGACTGGTACTCGATGACAGGCAGGCCGTACGTCGCACGGGGAATGGGCGGGATTCTCAAGCCGAAGAGCGACAGATTGGGAATCGACTTCGCGGGAACGGTGGAAGCGGTCGGCAGGGACGTCACGCACGTGCGACCGGGTGACGAGGTATTCGGTGGCAGGAGCGGAGCCCTCGCCGAGTACGTGTGCGTTCGGGACGCCGTCGTGCCGAAGCCGGTCAACCTGACCTTCGACGAGGCGGCGGCAGTGCCGGTGGCCGCGATCACCGCGTTGCAGGGTCTTCGCGACAAGGGCCGGCTGCAGCCGGGACAGAAGGTCCTGATCAACGGGGCGTCGGGAGGAGTTGGCCCGTTCACCGTGCAAATCGCCAAGGCACTCGGAGCGGAGGTGACCGGCGTCTGCAGCACGAGGAACGTCGATCTCGTCCGGTCGCTCGGTGCCGATCATGTCATCGACTACAACTACGAGGACTGCACCCGTAGCGACCAGCGCTACGACCTGATGCTCGACATCGCCGGGAGCAGATCGTGGTCGGAGTGCAAGCGCGTCCTCACCCCGCGGGCGACTCTCGTCATCGTCGGAGCACCGAAGGGCAACGCTCTGATCGGCCCCCTGGGCCGCATCGTCAAGCTGCGCCTGGGGTCGTTGCGGAGCAGCCGGAGGGTCGTCTTCTTCATCGCGAAGCTGATCAGGCCGGACTTGGAGATCCTGCGCGAGCTAATCGAGGCCGGAAAGGTGAGATCGGTCATAGACAGGCGTTACGAGTTGAGCGAGACGGCCGACGCTTTCCGGTACCTGGGAGAAGGACACGCGCAAGGAAAGATCGTCGTCACCATGTGAGCCCGGACCGCTGAAACGGAGCAGCGCGGGAACGTCGTCCTGCGCGCGTTTGACCATGTTTTCGTCCCGAGCAATAAGCTGAGACAGATGCTCACGGCTACTTCTATAAAGTCGCGGCACACGTCGTGACCGAGGGATCCGACTCCGCTCTGTCGATCACCGTGACCGAGCCCAGCGAGGGCTTGTTCGTGGTGGCGCTCGCAGGCGACCTCGACATCGCGAGCGCGGCCGAGCTGTCGCCGCGGCTCGCCGGGATCGCGGTCAACGCTGCTGTCAGGGTCGTCGTGGATGTGTCGGGTCTCGCGTTCATCGACTCGAGCGGGTTGAACGCCCTCGTCATCGGCGCCCGCGCGGTCGAGGCGGAGGGCGGCTGGATGGTCGTCGCGGGACCCTCCGAGCACATCGCGCGGGTGTTCGAGGTCGTGCGGCTGGCCGATTCAGTCGAGGTCGAGGCGTCGATGCTGGAGGCACTCAGGCGCGCCGAGACGGGATCCGCAATCGAGCAGATCGGCCCCTAGGCGGTGGCCGTCACCAGCGGGGGCAGAGCCGAGGTCTCCTTCGAGGACGCTCTCACGCGGAACGTGCGGACGCTCCGCGGGCGGCTCGTTGCGGGCGCGCTCGTTGCGCTCGTCACCCTCACTGCCCTCGCGCTCGGGCTCGTCTGGCGTCAGTACGAGGACGCCAAGCGCGAGGCGGCGCGAGAGCTCCGCGCGCGCGCGATCCTCGCCGCGACGGTCTTCGACACCTACTTCGCCGGGCAGCTTGCGGCACTCTCCGCGATCGCGGCCTCCCCGACGGTTATGGCGGGCGACACGGAGGCGATGACGAAGTACTTCGCCGGGTTCCGGCCGGGCAAGGGGAGCACGTTCACCGCGGGCGTCGGCTGGATCGACCTGGACGGACGGCAGCGCGCAACGAGCGACCCGGGCGGCCCAATCCAAGCGAGCCTGGCGGACCGGACGTACTTCGCGAAGGTGGTCTCCACCAAGAAGCCGTTCGTCAGCGAGGCCATCGTCGGGGGTACGACCGGGCGGCGACTCGTCGTAATGGCCGTTCCCACTCGAGACGAGGGCGGTCGGATCACGGGCGTTCTCGCTGGCGGGATCGTCGTCCAGCCGTCGGGCGACGATGCGCGCGCAACCGACCTCGGTTACGCCGGGCTCGAGGTGATCGACCGCGAAGGGCAGCGGATAACCCGTCGCAACCTGGCGCGACCCCGCAACGCAGAGCTCGTGACGCAGTTGAGGGCGGCGAAGGAGGGCGTCACGGTCGACACTCGCGGCTTGGACGGCTCCGACGGTCGGGTGGTCGCCTACGCGTCGTCCGCGGCACCGGGCTGGATGACGGTGCTCGACCAGCCCACCTCGACGGTGTTCGGGGACGCGCGGCGTTCGCTAATTCTCGAAGCGTTGCTCGTAGGGGCGGCAGCGGCCCTCGTGCTCGCGCTCATCGCCTGGGCGCTCCGTAGGGCCCGGCGGGATCTGCGCGCGAGTCGTGCACAGGTCGGCCGCTGGGCGCAGCTCACCCGCTCGCTGAACGAAGCCGTCGACGCAGACGGGATCCGCCGCGTCCTCGCGGCCGCGCTCGCCTCCGAGTTCCCGGAGGCATCCGTGGTCGTCGCGCTCGATCGCACCGGAGAGTCGGAGCCCCCGGCAGTGACCGTGCTCCGCGGTCGGCACTCGCCGTTTGCCGGCCTGGACGAGAGAGTCGGACTTTCGATCGCGGAGGTCGTCTCCGGAGCGGGGGCTCCCGTCGCGCTCGAGACGCAGCCGGAGCTTCGGACTCACACGGATCTCGGAGCCGTGCTCCCCGTGCACGCGCGCTCGTTGTACGGCGTGTCGCTCGTGGACGAGCGGCGGGTGCCCGTCGGCGCGGCAGCGCTCCTCTTCGGGGTGGAACGAGCGCTCGAGGGTAACGAGTTGGCTCTCGTGCAGGCGCACGCCGACCAGGTCGCGCACGCCCTCGCCCGCGTCCGCCGCCACGAGAAGGAGCACGACGTCGCCGTCCTGCTCCAGCAGAGCCTCTTGCCCGACGAGCTCCCGGAGACGGAGGGCGTCGAGGTCGCGGCGTACTACCGGGCAGGCGTCGCTAACACGACCGTCGGCGGCGACTGGTACGACGTCGTGCGCCGACCCGACGGGATTCTGCACCTGACGGTCGGAGATGTCGCGGGCCGAGGGATTGCCGCCGCCGTATCGATGGGGCAGCTGCGGCACGCGTTCCGCGCCTATGCACTCGAGCACATCTCGCCCACCGCTGTCGTCCAGCGCCTGGCGCGTCACGTCGAAGAAGACGGGATGGCCACGATGGTCTGTGTGACGTACGACCCGTACACGCGCGAGCTCGCCTACGCCTCGGCGGGGCATCTGCCGCCGCTCCTCGTCGATCCGGCCGCGGGCACCGTGACGAAGCTCGAGCGACCGGGCAGCGGGCCGTTGGGGTGGCTCTTGCCGAACACTCCCGAGGACGAGCGGGCCATAGTGCCGCCGGATGCGATGCTCGCGTTGTACACCGACGGCCTCGTCGAGCGTCGTGGGTTGCAACTGGACCAGGGCATCGACCGCCTCGGCGCGGCCATCCTTGCGGCGTTGCCCGCAGAGCCTCGCGACGCCGTCGACACGGTCGTCGACGGCGTCGTCGAATCCCCGACGGACGATGATCTGGCGCTGCTCCTCGTGCGTTTGGAGGAGGTGCCGAGCGCTCTTCACATCGAGCTACCGGCCGAGCCGTCGCTTCTTCGCGAGCTGCGGCGCCGCGTGCGAACCTGGTTGGCGCACCGCGGGCTGGACCAGAGCGCGCGAGAAGCCGCGGTGCTAGCGCTCAGCGAGGCCTGCAACAACGCGATCGAGCATGGGTACCGAGACAGCCCGGGAACGATCAGGGTGCGACTCGATCAGCGTGGAGATGCCCTGGGGATCCGCGTCGCCGACGACGGAAGCTGGCGCCACCCCGTGGAGGACCCGACCCGCGGCCGCGGCATCGTGATCATGCGCGGCCTCATGGACGTCGCGGAGATCGTGCAGAAGCCGCACGGCACCGAGGTCGTCCTCGAACAGCGGCTCTAGCACTACGCGGACTCTGCGAGCTCGTCCATGGTGGTACCGACCACGTCCTCGAGCTCGCCTGCGAGCCGAGCAAGGCCGTCGCGCTCGAGCTGCCGGACCCGCTCACGGCTGAGCTCGAGCTCGCGTCCGATCGTCTCCAGCGGCTGCTGCTCTCCGCCGAACCCGAACCGAAGCTCGAGAACGCGCCGCTCGGTCTCCGGAAGGTTGCGGAGCGCTGCCCGCACGGCCTCTCGGCGGTGGGATTCGTCAGCCTCCTCCACAGGATCGACGGAGGCCGGATCTGAGAACAGGTCACCGAGCTCGCCGTCGCCGTCGGTGCCGACCGCCTGGTTGAGCGACACCGAAGCCTCGACTGCGCTGAGCGCTTCCTCGACATGCCGGAGCTCGAGCCCTGCGGCCTCGGCGAGCTCCGCGTTCGTAGGCTCGTGCCCCCGCTCTGCTTCGAGTCGGCGACCCACGCGCGCGAGCTTCACCCGGCGCTCGTGGACGTGCGCCGGCACCCGGATCGTCCGTGACTGGTTCGAGACCGCGCGCTGGCAGGCCTGCCGGATCCACCAGGTCGCATACGTCGAGAACTTGAAGCCGCGACGCCAGTCGAACTTCTCGACCGCACGATTCAAGCCGATGATTCCCTCCTGGATGAGGTCGCCGAGTGGCAGGCCGTGGCCCTGGTAGCGCTTGGCGATCGAGACGACGAGGCGCAGGTTCGAGTTGATCATCTGCTCCTTCGCCCGCTTGTCACCGCGTTCGATGCGCTTTGCGAGCGCGACCTCCTCAGCCGCCGTAAGCAGCTCGTGGCGCCCGATCTCGCTCATGAAGAGCGTGAGCGAGTCGGTCGTCGTCACCGCGACAGCCTCTCGTGGAGCGGACGTGTCCGAGTCATCCGCGCCTCGGTCGCCGGCGGCCTCCGCAGGAGTGATCTCTATCTCGCGCGTCGCGAGCTCTGCCCGAAGGGCCCCAAGCTCGTCGTCATCGAGGTCGTGCTCGAACGCGAGCGACTCCAGCTCCACTTCGGCGACGACTCCACGCTCCTCAGCTCTTTCGAGAAAGACTGCGATATCTGTTTCAAACAAGCGATTCACCGTTCCTTTGTGTCGTAGTTCCTACGGGCTCGCGGCGCGCTCGGCGCCGCTCGAAGCGCTCGATGCGGCTTCCGTGGACGACTGCTCGCTCGACGCCCGTGTACGCGGGATGGCAGCTCGAGCAGACGTCGACCACGATCTCGCTACGCGTCGACCGTATCGTGAACTCGTTCCCGCAGTTGCCGCACCGGACGTTCGCATGTACCGGCTCGGGGTGTTTCCGCTCCAATTTGCCTGCTCCTTCGTAGAGACCCTGGCGTCGCCGGACGCGGAGAACACGAAGGTCCTCCGGCACTTCCAGCGGCACAACCATGTATTGAAACGACGAGCACGGGCGCCTCATTCCCAGCGGCATACGCGTTAGTTCCCTGGCCCGGAATGCTGCACCCGAGTCCTGGCGCTACCTGTCAGCGAACGACGAAGTGCTCTCGAGAGTTCGGGTCGGGAAAGCGGCGTCGATGCTTCCTGCACTCTTGAGGGGCACCCTCCGGCCGGCGAAAGGCTGTGCGGAGCGCGCTCGAGGGCAGTCGGGGCTGCTCAGCCCCTCCGCGTTCTGTCACTCCGGATAGTGGCCGGGACCCGGCCACGGCGCGAGCAGGATGAGCACCCGTGCTCCCTGCGCGCTCCTCACCGTGCGGCGCTCCGTCGGCTCGAACTCAAGGAGCGTGCCGGCGGATGCCGTGATGGTGTCCCCAGTCGTCTCGACGTCGACGGCGCCGTCGAGAACGACGACCCACGCTCGTTCGCGGACCTGATGCTCGCCGAGCTCCTCACCGGGTGCGATGCGGATCAGCACTGCGCGGCTGTCGCCGGAGTCGAGCACGACCGGCGACCGCGTGCCGTTCGGCATCTCGATCTCGTGAAGCTGCCAGGCGCGCACCCGGCCAATCTACTTGCGCAAGACCGGAAGGCGCTAGCGCGTATTCCGGTCGCACGAAGATCCCTGCACCG
>JACCWU010000234.1 GCA_013697465.1 Actinomycetota bacterium
CGGTGCACATGGTCGAGAAGCTGAACAAGGTCGTGCACATCGAGCGCCAGCTCGTCCAGCGGCTCGGGCGCGAGCCCCTTCCCGAGGAGATCGCCGAGGAGCTCGAGATCCACACGGACGAGGTACGCGAGATCCTCCGAATGTCTCAGATGCCGATATCGCTCGAGAAGCCCATCGGCGAGGACGAGGACTCCTCGCTCGGCGACTTCGTCCCGGACGAGACGGCCGAGTCCCCGTTCGATACCACATCTCTTTCCCTCCGTCGCGGAGACGTCGAGCTCGCCCTCGCTTCCTTGCCGGACCGTGAGCGACGCGTCATCGAGCTCCGGTACGGGCTCGACGGCTCGCAGCCGTGCACGCTCGAGGAGGTCGGCCGAGCCTTCGGCGTCACGCGCGAGCGGATCCGCCAGATCGAGAACAACACGTTGAAGAAGCTCGAGGGCCTGCCCGAGGCGCAGGCGCTCAAAGACTGCGTGTAGAGCGGGTAACCGTCACCCGCGGTGTGCGCCGACCGAGCGGTTCACGAGCGCGGTCGAGACCATGCTCGTGTTCGGAACGAAGACGTGCGTTCCCTCGTCGGTGACGAGCTCCGTGTAGCTCAAGGTGATCGCGGCGACGACGCCCGTGTGCTCTCCGACGGTGATCCGGTCGCCGAGACGGGCTGGCTGCGTGAACGCCAGGAGGACTCCCGACCCCAGGTTCCCGAGCGGTGTCGACAGCGAGACCCCGGCGACGAGAGCGAGCACGGCGCCGGAGGCGAGGAAGGCGCTCGCCACCTCCTGGGTCACCGGGAACACGGAGAGCACGCTCCAGACGCCGATGAGGACGACGAGCGCTATCACGATACGGAGCAGGAAGCTGAACGTCGTACGTCTGCGCGCTGCGACCAGCGAGTCGCGCTCCGCGAGTCGACGCTCGTAGCGCGCAAACGCATGCCGCAGCGTGAAACGCAGCCCGAGGACGACGACGAGCCATACGCAGGCGAGCACGATCGCTTGCACCGCTCGGCTGGACGAGTCCATGCCGCGAAGTTCGGCGCCCGGCGCGCGGAGCCTGCCGGACTCGCTTACTCGCCTGCGAGGACGCGGCTCTTCGCGGCCGCGTACTCCTCGTCGGTGAGCTCCCCGCGCGCGTGTAGGTCGGCGAGTGTGGCCAGTCTGGCGGTCAAGTCCCCGCTGGAAGTCGATCGGAGCGTACGCAATTCGGGGAGCGATCTCAGCGTCTGCCACGAGCTCGAGATGCGAGTCCGCGCGTCGTCAAGAATCGCCGAGCCGCTCGTTCCCGGGAACTCGCGTCGGGTCTGCGCTCGTGTCACCTCGATCCAAGCTGCGCCGAGCGCCGCCAGGCAGACGACGACGAGCAGCCGGAAATTGTCGACAGGAACCACGACGAGCAGGATCAGCAAGAGCACGGCAAGCCCGGCGTAGGCCCAGGGACGGACGGCCACTGCCGGCGCGAGCACGCGGCGTATCGCACGCGCGCGCTGCCCGGATCCGGCGAGCCAGGAAGCGGCCACGAAGAGGACGCCCAAGGCGATCATCCACCCGAAGGCAGCGCGAAGGAGGTCCGTGAAGGTGGCCCAGGCCGTGTCCGCCGCCGGACGGACGTCGCTCTCGTTCACGAGCTCGCCGACGAGGTAGCTCCCCGTCACGCTCGCAGCGACGAGCCCGAGGATGCCCACGACGAGCACCGTGATCCCGATGCCGCGCACGGCCACGCGTCGATCGCTCGCGAGCCAGAGGGCAAGACCGAAGGCCGCGAGCGTGATCAGAGGTAGCAGCCAGGCCAGCGTCTCGAGAAGCTGGACGCCGTCCTGGGCGGTATCGAGCTCGTCCGAGCGGAGCAGCTCGATCCGGCCCGCATCCTCCGAAACCTGGTCCTCGACCTGTGACCGGATGCCGATTCGATCCGCGGTCTCGAGCATCAACGCTCTGAGATCGAGCGTCACGACGCCGCCTTCGGTCGAAACCGTCGATCCGCCTCCTTCGAGCACGTCCACGAGCTCCTCGTGCGTCTGCTCGACGGTCGCCCGCCAGAGTCGCTGGAGCGCTGGCTGCCCGAGCGCGCGATTCAGGATCTCAGGGGCCACCTGCCTCAGCCCCGCCGCCGAGAGGCCGGCGAGCGAGTCGACATCGTTCGGCAAGCGGTCTTCGATTGCCGCCTCGACATCGACCGAGGCGTAGAGCTCGTCGACAGCGCGTTGCGCGACCGCGCGCCGAATCTCGTCGTCCTCGATGAGATCGGTGCTCGTCTCGACGAAGACGTCGGTATCGAGCGCCACGCGGTCGACCCAGACGGCGAACGACGAGAGGAGCAGGAGAGCGCCCGCAAGGACGAGCACGAGGTACCCGCCGGCGCTGCGCACGCGTGACCTCCGCGCGGTCGGCGCGAGCTGAGGCTGGGCCGGTGCCGTCACCGCCCGGGATCCTCGCCCAGCGCAAAGGCCGCGTGCAATGCGCGGACGGCGGCCTCGAGCGCGGCACGATCGACCAGGCAGGTGATCTTGATCGGCGAGGTCGAGATGAGCCGCACGGTGATCCCCTCGGCCGCGAGGGTGCGGAACACGAGGGCTGCGACCCCAGGATGCGAGCGCATTCCGGCTCCGACGAGCGAGACGCTGCCGAGGTCGGCGATCTCGCTCACCTCGAACGGCCCGATAGCCTCCTGGGCGCTCGCAAGCGCACGCCGCGCGGCCGGGACATCGTCACTCGGAACCGAGAACGAGAGTGGCGCCGCACCGCTGGAAACGTTCTGCAGGATCAGGGCGACGCTGACGTGCTCGGCGGCGATGGCATCGAAGATGGAGGCGATCGAACCTGCCCCGTCGGGAACATCGCGCAGAGCGAGGACGATCTCGTCACGGGAGTGAGTGACGGCTGCGACGATCGGCTGCTCCATGCCGTCGAGCTCTCGAACCACTGTGCCTCCCTCGTTTGAGTCCATCGACCGGACGTGCATTCGAACTCTGTGACTGCGCGCCAGTTCGACGGCGCGCAGCCCGATCGCCTTCTCCCCCGCCGCGGCCATCTCGAGCAGCTCCTCGTAGGAGACGACCGGGAGCTTCCTGGCCTCGGGAACGACCCTGGGATCGGCGGTGAAGACGCCCGGAACGTCGGAGTGGATCTCGCACGACGCCCCGAGCGCCGCCGCGAGCGCGACGGCCGTTGCGTCCGTTCCTCCACGGCCGAGCCTCGTCAGGTCCATCGTGTCCCGGGAGAATCCCTGAAACCCAGCGACGAGAACGATCTTTTCGGCATCGAGGGCCTGTCGGACGCGGACGGGCGTGATCTCGCGGATCTTCGCGTTGGTGTGGACCGCGTCGGTGAGGATCCCGGCCTGGGAGCCGGTGAAGGACACGGCGTCGTGGCCGAGGTCGTGCACCGCCATCGCGACCAGCGCGCAGGCGCTTCGCTCCCCGGTCGAGAGGAGCATGTCGAGCTCGCGCGGGTCCGGGTCGCCTGAAACCCGTTTGGCTAGCTCGAGCAGCGAGTCGGTCGTTCGTCCCATGGCAGAGATCGTCCCGACGACTCTGAGGCCGCGCTCACGAGCGGCGACGAGTCGTCGAGCGACCTGCCTGATCTGCTCGGGCCCGGCGACCGACGAGCTGCCGAACTGCATGACGACGGTCTCGACCGCACGCTCCGGTGCTGTGCTCACCCCGTGATTGTGGCGAGTGCAGAACCCGGATGTTGAGGTGCCCGTTTCCGAAAATGCACATGCGGCGGACCAAGAGGAGGGCGACGAGCTTCGCCGAGTCCGCTTCCCCACCGTTTTCGCGGTTGCGCGCCGCGCGAACGGCGTCAAAGATCAGACCGTGATCGAGCTTCGGGAGTTGTGCCGTACCTTCGTCGTCCAGCGCGGACGGGAGGAGATCGTCACACGTGCGCTCGGGCCGATCACGCTCTCGATCGCCGACTTGCAGTTCGTCGGGATCTTGGGCAGGTCGGGGTCGGGGAAGACAACTCTTCTGCGCCTCATCGCCGGGCTGGTGCAGCCGACCGCCGGGGATGTCCTCGTCGACGGGCAGCGCGTCAGAGGACCAGGACCAGACCGAGCGGTCGTCTTTCAGCAAAGCGCCTTGTACCCCTGGCGCACCGTCGAGGCCAACGTCCGCCTCGGCCTCGAGCTCTCGCGGCTCGCCAAGAAGGGCACTGCGGACGAGATCGTCCATCGCCTTCTCGACCTCGTCGGGCTCGGCGACTTCGGTGGTTATTACCCCAACCAGCTATCCGGCGGGATGCAACAGCGTGTCGGTCTCGCTCGAGCGCTTGCCGTGTCGCCGCGCCACCTACTCATGGATGAGCCGTTCGGGTCGGTGGACGCGATTCTTCGGCGCGAGCTGGGTGCCGAGCTATTGCGGATCTGGGAGCTCGACCGGCGAACGGTCGTCTTCATCACGCACTCGGTCGAGGAGGCGCTGACGCTGTCGGACCGCGTCATCGTCTTGAAAGACGGCCTGGTGGCCGACGACGTGACGATCAACCTCCCGCGGCCACGGGACCCCGAGGCCATCTCCGACGACCCTGCCTTCCTCCAGCTACGGCGCTCGCTGCTGACCACGCTCTGATGGTGCGGGCCCGGACGAGACGGAGCGAGCCAGCCGCGCACAACGAGCTGTTCGATCCGGCGACACCGAGGACGCAGACGCGGGTGATCCCGGTGCGCCTGCGGTTGCGCCGAGCCCTGGCGCCCCGGGACCGCGCGCTCCAGCTCGCGCTCCTCGTCACGGCACTCGCGGCGTGGGAGTTCTTCGGTCGCCGCGCGTCCAACTTCACGTTCGCGCCGCCGAGCCGGGTAGCTACCGCCGCCCGCGAGATGATCGAGAGCGGAGAGCTGCAGGACGCGGTCACCGAGAGCCTCGTGGCATTGCTGTTGGGCTTCACCTTGGCCGCCGTGATCGGCATCAGCGTGGGCTATGCGATGGGCTGGTGGCGGACATTCGGACGAACGCTCAACCCGTTCGTTTCGGCGCTGTACGTCGTACCCATCGCGACGCTCGTCCCCGCGATGATCGTGTGGTTCGGACTGGGCTTGACGCCACGGGTGATCGTGATCATGCTCTTCGCCCTCTTCGAGATCCTGCTCAACGCCTATGCAGGCGTGAAGAACGTCGACCCGCACGTCATCGACGTTGCCCGGACTTTCGGAGCCAGCCGCCTGGATCTCCTTCGGAAAGCCGTCTTCCCGGCCACGCTGCCCTTCGTCTTCGTCGGCCTCCGGATCGGAGCGAGCCGCGCCGTCAAGGGGATGGTGCTGGCGGAGATGCTGTTCGCCGTCACCGGTCTCGGACGCGTGATCATCGAGAACGCATCGACATTCAGGATGGACCGCGTGTTCGTCGGTGTCATTGCCGTCTCGCTGATGGGTGTCATTCTGAGCGCGGCGGTGCAAGCGACCGAGCGCCGGGTGATGCGCTGGCGCGATTGACCTCTCTGCCCCACAGTCCGTGCTTATGGCTAGGGACGCCGAAGGAGGGCTGGCCTATAGTTTCGGACCGTGAGGGGCGCATGGGCATTACGGCTCGCTGCGCCGGTGGTTGCGCTCGCGCTTGCGCTCGTGGCCGGCGGCGCAGCAGGGGGCTCCACCGGGGACCGGTCGCAGGCGCCTACTCTTCGCGTGGGCTTGTTCGGAACCCTCGACGAGGGCAAAATAGGTGACCAGCTCGCGTTCGACACGCTCCGGCGGAAGACTGGGATCACCGCGCAGTATTCGACCTTCGTCAGCCCGCAAGCCGTCGTCGTCGCCGTGACGCGCGGGGACGTCGACATCGGCATCTCCGGGCTCCACTCGACCGTGCAAGCGATCGCCCAGGGAGCTCCGCTACGCGCGCTCGCCGTCGTCAAGCAGACGAACGAGTGGGTGTTCGTCTCGAACACCCCGACCGTCGCGGAGCTGCGAGGTAAGAAGGTGGGCTACCAGACCCCAGGAACCGAGACGCACGCATTCGCGAAGGTCCTCCTCGCGCGAGTGGGCGTGCGCGACGCCGAGCTGATCGCGGTTCCGGGCTCGCCGAATCGTGCCGCCGCGCTCGTCGGTGGCGTGCTCGACGCAGCGTGGCTCAACTACGTCGACTTCATCCGTGTCGTCCGCGAGAAGCCGGCACTGCGTGCGCTCGCGAGCGCCCGGAGCCTGGTGCCGTTCTCGGCACTGCAGGTGATCGTCGTCTCCGAGAGCTATCTCGAGTCCCATCGGGCGCTGCTCACGAAGGTCTTGCCGAAACTCCTGCTCGGATATGAGTTGCTGTACGAGCCGGCCGGCCGCGTCCGGTGGCTCGCCCGGGCTCGGGCCACGGTGTTCACGGCCACGCCGGCTGACGCGACGAGGGTGTACGAGAACTACCGGCGGATCCACCTCTGGCCGCGAGTGAAGAGCCCGGTGACGCGGGCGCAGTGGGAGAGCCGGGTGCTGTTCTGGCTCGCAGGCGGGATCGTCGAGTCCGTGCCGAGCTTCGAGCGGGTCTGGGATCTCTCGTTCTGGCGCGCTGCCGCGCGTGCGTCGCGTTAGCACCGAGCCCGTCGACTCGAAAAGCGCCTATCTCGTCGCCGTCTCGTCCGGTAGGAGTTCAGGCGCTTCTCGCTGTGCCGCCCGCGCTGCCCAAACTCGGGTCGGAGTCAGCCGCAATCGGGTATCCCGCGCCCAGCACCGCAGTGGATTCGTCCACATGTATGACCGTGAGATCCGCCATGCCTCGTTTATGACAGCGGTCGTGGGCGGGATGCGACGGGCCTCGTACGCGCGCAGCGCCGTCTCGACGGCGCCTGCATCGGCCAGAGGCGTATGAGTGAGGTAGTGAGCCAGTACGGCCGCATCTTCGATCGCCTGGGCCGCGCCTTGTCCGAGCGTTGGCAGGGCCGCATGTGCGGCGTCGCCAAGAAGCGTGACGCGCCCGGTGCCCCAGCGCTTGATGGGTGGCCGGTCGTAGACGTCGTTGCCCACGACGTCGGCTTCCTCCGTCGCGGCGATCAGCTCCTGTACCGGCTCGGACCAGCCGCGAAACCACGTGGCCACCCTGCACCGTGCGCCACGCTCCTCGGACTCGCCGGCGGCGGCCAGTCGGGACGCGAACCAGTAGACCCGGCCTACGGAGCTCGGGAAGATTCCAAAGCGGGCCCCTCTCCCGAGAAAGACCTGAGACCGGTTCTCGGGGACGGCTGGGTGATCGAACGTGGGCATGGCGCGCCAGCTCGCGAAGCCCGAGTAGCGCAGCGGGGTCATACCGACCGAGCTCGTTCGCACCACCGAATGTATTCCGTCGGCCCCGACCAACACCGCCCCGCGCTCCTCGCGGCCGTCGGCGAAGCGCACCGTCACACCCTGCTCGTCATGTTCGAACGAGGTGCACTGCGAACCGAGGTGAACCACCCCATCAGCCATGAGATCGTTCGCGAGGGCGAGCACGAGGTCGCGCCGGTGCAGCGTGACGGCGTTGTGGGGAACAGTTGCGAGTACGCGGCCTTTCCAAGACCTGAGCTGAAACCGCTGGACGGGCGGGCCGCTGATTCGACGCAGCGCATCGTTCATCCCCATTGCGGCGAGAGCGGCCTGGGCTGTCGCGTGCAGGGAAACGCCCGCCTCGATCTCCCGGATCGCCCCCGCGCGCTCGAACACCGCTACCTCGATCTTTGCCCGACGAAGCGCAACGGCGGCCGACAGCCCCCCGATCCCGCCGCCGACGATCAAGACGCGCGCGCCCGCTCCCATAGAAGGAGCGTATCGCTGCGACGTCCGCTTCCAATTGGCCCCGATTAGGGTTCGATCGCTGTGAACGCATGGTCTGAGCTACGAGCGTTGACCTCGTACCTGGGCGGCCTCTACGGCTTCCTGCGCAACACGGCCAGCGAGGAGGAGTGCAGGCGACGAGTGCACCGGCAGCTCGAAGGTCGCGACGAGGCGTTCTTGCGGATGCTCGCGGCCGGAGTCGCGGAGTCGCGGAGTCCGTACGGCCGCATGTGCCGTGAAGCCGGTATCGAGCTCGGTGACGCCGCCGTGCTCGTGCACACGGAGGGCCTCGAGTCGACCCTGGAGCGCCTATACGACGCGGGCGTGTACCTGACGCTCGACGAGCTTCGCGGTCGGTCTCCGGTGCGCCGAGGCCGCCTCGAGTTCATCGCACAGCCCGAGGACTTCGACAACCCGCTGGCCAGGATCGACTACGGAACGCGCAGTGGCGGCTCGCGCAGCAGCGGTATGCCTGTCGGCACCGATCTGAGGTTGTTGGAGTACCACGCCGGCTACGTCCCGATGGTCATGGACGCCTTCGGCCTGCGAGGCCGACCCATGGCGCTGTGGTTCCCCACCGCGCCGGCCACCACTGGGATCCGAATCCTGCTGACGCACGCCAAGCTCGGGCTGCGCAACGAACGGTGGTTCTCGCAGTCGAAGCGCGTACCCGACCGGGCATCTGCGAGACAGGCGGTCTTGACGTGGGCTACCGTGCTGACGAGCAAGCTGCTGGGGAATGCCTTTCCAAAGCCCGAGTACACGCCGCCGGAAGCGGCGGGACGCGTCGCCGAGTGGCTTGCCGAGGCCAAACGCGGAGGGCAGCCTGCGATGCTACATACGACCCCCGGGTCTGCGGTCAGGGTCTGCAACGCCGCGCAGGAGCTGGGCGTGGACATCTCGGACTCCTTCTTCCGGCTCGGCGGCGAGCCGTTCACGCCTGGGCGCGCACAGGTCGTGGCTGCCGCGGGCTGCCGTGCGGCGTCGAACTACTACATGGTCGAGCTGGGCGGTTATCTCGGCCTCGCATGCGCGTCCGCCGAGGAGTTCGACGACGTGCACCTTCTCACGGACAAGGTCGCCGTCGTGCAGCGGGACAAGAAGCTAGACGACGAGGCGACCGTCGGTGCCCTTTCGTACACGACGCTCCACCCGCTGTCACCGAAGGTTCTGATCAACCTCGCGAGCGACGACTACGGAGTCCTGCGACGGCGAGACTGCGGCTGTCCGATCGGCCGCAACGGGTTCGCGCTTCATCTGCACGGTATCCGGAGCTACGACAAGCTCACGAGCGAGGGGGTGACGTTCATCGGCAGCGACCTGATCAGGTTGGTCGAAGAAGTCCTACCGACGTGCTTCGGGGGTAGTGCGACCGACTATCAGCTCGTCGAGGGCGACGTCCACGGCCTTCCGTCCGTCGCGATCGTGGTAAGCCCTCGCATCGGCGTCATCGACGAGGGCGATGTCATCGAGACCACAATCTCGTTCCTGTGCTCGAGCGGCCGATCGCAGGCGATGATGGCCGAGATGTGGCGAACGAGCCGAACCCTGCGTGTCGTCCGGCGTCAGCCTTACGTCACCGCGGCTGCGAAGATCCCGGCGCTACACGTGCTCCGCGAGTAGAGCCTTCTTCTTCCCTGTCGCTCGCCGCGCTTGGGGGCTCGAGCGGTCCAGTGGAAGCCTGGCGCGCGTGTTGCGGGGCTATGGTTGGCCGGTGCCGGCGAAGGTGATGCTGATCGGGCTCGACTGCGCCGAGCCCTCGCTCGTGCTCGAGCGCTGGCGCGACGAGCTGCCGACCCTCTCGGGGCTCATGGAACGAGGAACGTACGGGCGGCTGACGTCTGTCGTTCCCCCGATCACGGTGCCCGCGTGGTCCTGCATGATGTCCAGCCGCACGCCGGGCGACCTCGGCGTGTACGGCTTCCGAAACCGCTCGGATCACACCTACGACGGCGGTTTCATCGCCATGAGCGACGCGATCCGCGAGCCGCGGCTCTGGGACCTCGTCACCCGCGCGGGCGGCTCGTCCGTGGTGCTCAGTGTCCCCGGTACCTACCCTCCGAAGCCGCTCGCGGGCGTCATGGTCAGTTGCTTCCTCACCCCGTCGATCGAGAGCAAGTACACGTATCCGGCCGCACTCCGCGACGAGATCGAAGGGGTCGTCGGCGAGTACATCTTCGACACGAAGGACTTCCGCACCGACGACAAGGACTACCTCCTGCGCCAGGTCTACGAGATGACCGACCGGCGCTTCCGCCTGGCGGAGCACCTCGCCGAGACGAAGCCGTGGACGTTCTTCGCGATGGTCGAGATGGGCCCGGACCGGATGCATCACGGCTTCTGGAAGTTCATGGACTCCGAGCACCGAAAGCATGAGCCAGGAAACCGGTACGAGAACGCGATCCTCGACTACCACCGCCACGTCGACGCGCTGATCGCCGGGTTGCTCGAGCACGCGGACGAGGAGACCGTCGTCTTCGTCGTCTCCGATCACGGTGCGAAGCGGCTCGACGGCGGGATTCGGGTCAACGAGTGGCTGCGCCAGGAGGGCCTGCTGGCGACGCTTTCCGAGCCGGACGGCGTGTCCTCGCTGAGAGACGTCGGGGTCGACTGGTCGAAGACGACCGCCTGGGGCGAAGGCGGCTACTACGCCAGGGTGTTCCTCAACGTTCAGGGCCGCGAGCCCGAGGGCGTGATCCCGCCGGAGGACTACGAGGCCGTCCGCGACGATCTCGCGCGGCGGCTGGCCGAGATCCCGGACGATGCGGGGAACCGAATCCCGACCGCTGTCTACAAGCCCGAGGAGCTGTACGGCGACCCGCAGGGGGTCGCGCCGGACCTCATCGTCATCTTCGGCGACCTCTTCTGGCGCTCGGTCGGGACGATCGGCGGCGACGAGGGCATCCAGACGCTCGAGAACGACACGGGCCCCGACGACGCGAACCACGCCCAGGACGGGCTCTACATCGTGGCGGGTCCCGGAGTCGAGGCGCGCGGCCGTGCCGACGCGCACCTCCTCGACATCGCACCCACTGTCCTCGGCCTGCTCGGAATCGAGGAGCCGGACGGAATGCGCGGCCAGAGCATGCTTCCGCTCATCGCCGCTCGCTGAGCCTGCGATCGAAAGGACATCTCTCAGATGGTCATCGAGTACATCCGCTATCGCATCGACGCCTCCCGGCGCGATGAGTTCGAACGCGCGTACGCCGAAGGCAGTCGGTCATTGGAAACGTCGTCGCATTGCCTGACCTACGAGGTGGGACGTGGAGTCGAGGATCCCGAGTCGTACATCGTCCGCATCGAGTGGGACTCGGTCGAGGGTCACGAACAGGGCTTTCGGAAGAGCCCGGAGTTCGGCGAGTTCTTCGCGGCCGTCAAGCCGTTCTTCGACGACATCCAGGAGATGCGTCACTACGAGGCAATCGGGCCGACCGTCGCCTGACCGACTCGCAGCTCCGCTAGCGCTCAGCGTCCACAGGCCCGTCCTCGGCGCGGCGATCCAGCTCGCGGAAGGCCGGGTTGAAGAACCCGTAGCTCGTGACAGCGAGGTAGCAGAGTCCGATGACGAGGAGTGTCGCGACGACGCCGAACGTCTCGACGATGACGCCTCCGAGGAGAATCCCCGCGGGGATCGAAGCCCAAGCGCCCGCTCGGGTCGCCCCGAACACGCGTCCGCGCAGCCGTGATGGGACGATCTCGGCCGCGACGGTGAAGATCAGCGGGTTGAGTGGGCCAGCGGCGAAACCGACGAGAGAAAGAGCGACAAGGGCCGCGGGGAAAGGCGGCAGCGTCGCGAGCGCGAGGT
>JACCWU010000261.1 GCA_013697465.1 Actinomycetota bacterium
TCCGTCTTCGCCGTGGAGACCAAGCCCAGCCTCGTCCACGAGACCGTTCGCGCCGAGATGAATGCCGCTCGCGCGGGCACGAAGGGAACCAAGAGCCGTGGCCTCGTCGCCGGCGGCCGCTCGAAGCCCTGGCGCCAGAAGGGAACGGGTCGCGCCCGCGCCGGGACGACGCGTGCTCCGCACTGGACGGGCGGTGGCGTTGCCTTTGCACCAGGGATGCGCAGCTTCGAGGTCAAGGTGAACCGCAAGGCTCGCCGCGCCGCCCTGCGCGGTGTGCTGAGCACTCATGCCACGAACGGGAGCCTTGCGCTCCTGAGCGGCGAGTCGTTCTCGGAGCCCTCCACGAAGCAGGCGGCACAGCTGCTTTCGGATTGGGGTGCCACCGTGCCGACGCTCGTGGTCGCGACCGAGGAAGAGGAGGCGCTCGTCAAGTCATTTCGCAACCTCGAGAAGGTGCTGGTCACGGTTCCCGCGGAGCTCGAGGTCGCATCGATCCTCTGGGCGCGTTCCCTCCTCGTGACCGAGGCTGCGCTGCCGCTCGTCTATGCGCGCGCGGGCGTGAGCCAGGAGGAGGAGTCGGAGTGAGCCTCCATCCCAACCAGGTCCTCCTCGCGCCCGTGGTGTCGGAGAAGAGCTACTCGCTCATCACCGACCGCAAGTACACCTTTCGCGTGCACGAGGACGCGCACAAGACCCAGATCCGGCAAGCGGTCGAGCAGCTCTTCGAGGTCGAGGTGCAGAGCGTGAACATCGTCAAGGTCCAGTCGAAGCCCAAGCGCCGCGGCGCGACGCGCGGGCGCCGCCCCGGCTGGAAGAAGGCGATCGTCCAGCTCAAGGCCGGCCACGAGATCGAGATCTTCGAGGGGGCGACCGTATGAGTGCGGTCGCTCCCGGCGCATCTCGCGCACTGGCTGCGGCTGCAACGCGTCGCATCGCAGCGTCCTCAGTCGCGCCCGTACCTTTCAGGTACGAGCGCTCCCTGCGTCCTTGCGCTGCTCGTGTTTCGCCGACCCAGCACGCGATCTGCACCGGGAGAGACCGCTGATGGCTCTCCGCAAGTACAAGCCGACGAGCCCGGGACGGCGCTTCATGGCGACGTCGGGCTTCGACGAGATCACGAAGACGGAACCCGAGAAGTCGCTCCTCGAGCCGCTTTCGAAGACGGGTGGCCGGAACAACCGCGGCCGCATCACGACGCGGCACCACGGCGGCGGGCACAAGCGCCAGTACCGGAAGGTCGACTTCAAGCGCACGAAGGACGGCGTTCCCGCGAAGGTCGCGGCGATCGAGTACGACCCGAATCGTTCGGCCCGCATCGCGCTGCTGCACTACGCCGACGGAGCGAAGGCGTACATTCTCGCGCCGTCTCGACTGCGCGTCGGCTCGACCGTGGAGTCAGGCCCCGACGCCGACATCAAGCCCGGCAACGCGCTTCCCCTCGCGAACATCCCGACCGGAACGCTGGTGCACTCGGTCGAGCTGAAGCCGGGCCAGGGTGGGCGGATGGCACGCTCGGCCGGCTCGTCCGTCCAGCTCGTGGCAAAGGACGGCGACCACGGCGTCCTGCGACTTCCGTCGGGCGAGCTCAGGCGCGTGTTGCTCACGTGCCGTGCGACTGTCGGACAGGTCGGCAACGCGGAGCACGCGAACCAGGCGAGCGGCAAGGCAGGCCGGAGCCGGTGGCTCGGTAAGCGACCGACCGTGCGCGGCTCGGCGATGAATCCGGTCGACCACCCGCACGGAGGCGGCGAGGGCAAGACGTCCGGTGGACGTCACCCGGTCAACCCGGCGGGCAAACCTGAGGGCCGCACGCGCCAGCCGAACAAGGCCAGCGACAAGCTGATCGTCCGCGGTCGACGCCGCGGGAAGGAGAAGAGACGGTAGTGCCCCTTAAGGCAATGTCATCCGAGTCTCTGCCGGCTGCAAAGCGGCGCCATGCGGCGTCCTCAGTCGCGCCCATATCTACTGATATGGACGCTCCCTGCGTCCTTGCCTGGCTTGCTTTTCGCGCGGCAGAGCCACGGCAACATCACCTTAAGGAGCACCGATGAGCCGCAGCTCGAAGAAAGGACCTTTCGTCGAGGACCGGCTTCTAGGCCGGATCGAGGCAATGAACGCGACCGGGGAGAAGCGGATGATCCGTACCTGGTCGCGCAGCTCGACGATCTTCCCCGACATGGTCGGGCACACGATCGCGGTCCACGACGGCCGTAAGCACGTCCCCGTGTTCGTCACCGAGCAGATGGTCGGTCACAAGCTCGGCGAGTTCGCGCCGACGCGGACCTTCCGCGGGCACTCCGGCGACCGGCAGGCACAGGTGAAGAAGCGCTGAGATGGCGACGGCTGCCCCCGACATCATGACCGTGCGCTCGCAGGCGAAGTGGGTGCGTATGTCCGCGCGCAAGGCGCGTCTCGTCCTCGACCACATTCGCGGACGGACGGTGCCGGAGGCGCGCACCATCCTCGCCTTCACCCCGCGCGCGGCGGCGACGGAGATCGAGAAGGTGCTGCGCTCGGCCGTTGCGAACGCCGAGGCGAATCACGGTCTCGACGGGGACGAGCTCGTCGTCCAGCTTGCGTACGCCGACGTGGGGCCGACGCTGAAGCGCTGGAGGCCGCGCGCTCGCGGTCGCGCGACCAGGATCCGGAAGCGCACGTGCCACGTCACGCTGGTGCTCGCAGAGCAGCCCGAGGTCCAGGCTCCGAGACGTCGGCGCAAAGCGAAGCCGTCCGTGGTCGACAAGGCCGAAACGAAGTCTTCAGGGAGCTCCACCGCGGCGAAGCCGAAGGCTTCGACGCGGAAACGAAAGAAGGAGGCAGTCGCGTAATGGGCCAGAAGGTGCATCCCGGCGGATTCCGCGTCGGCGTCATCCACGACTGGAAGTCGAACTGGTGGACCGGAAAGCCCGAGTTCGCGAACTACCTGCTCGAGGACGTCCGCATCCGCGAGCACATCCTCGGAAAGCTCTCGCACGCAGGGCTCTCGGACATCCTCATCCGCAAGGACAAGCAACGGATCACCGTGGACATCTACACGGCGCGTCCGGGGATCGTGATCGGCAAGTCGGGCGTCGAGGTCGACGCGCTTCGGCGTGAGCTGCACGCGATCACCAAGAAGAACGTCCACATCAACATCAACGAGATCAAGCGGCCGGAGCTCGACGCGAAGCTCGTCGCGCAGTCGATCGCCGAGCAGCTCCAGAACCGCGTCAGCTTCCGCCGCG
>JACCWU010000306.1 GCA_013697465.1 Actinomycetota bacterium
ATCCACGCGAGTGGATTCTGGTCTTGCGCGAGCCAGGTGGTACGCTCGCCGAGCCGAGTCCCCGACGTCTCGAGGAGTGGATATCGCCATGCGCAGAGCTCTCTTCGGTCTTGCCCTTACGACCCTCGTTCTCGCATTCGCCGCCACGGCGACGGGCGGCCCCAACGAGCCGGCCGCGATACCCGGCTGCGCCAAGAGCAGCCTGAACCTCATCGAGGACGGGAAGCTCACGCTCGGCACCGACAATCCCGCGTTCCCGCCCTGGTGGGGTGGCTCGCCGAAGAAACCCTGGAAGACGAGCTATCCGTACAGCGGCAAGGGATACGAGTCAGCGGTCGCGTACACGATCGCCAAGCGGCTGGGCTTTGCGCACGGTGACGTCCAGTGGACGGCGATGCCCTACACGAAGGCCTACGCCCCCGGCAAGAAGCCGTTCGACTTCTACCTCGCCCAGATCTCGTATAGCCCGGTGCGTGCGAAGGCGGTGTCCTTCAGCTCCGCGTACTACTTCGTCAACCAGGCCATAGTGGCGCTCAAGGGGAAGCCGATCGCGAAGGTGAAGTCCGTCGCGGGCTTGAAGCCGTACAAGTTCGGAGCTCCGCTCGGCTCGACGAGCTACTCCTACATCGTCCGCTACATAAAGCCGAGCGAGAAGCCGGCCGTCTACGACACGCTCAACGACGGCGTGACGGCCTTGAAGAACGGACAGATCGACGGCCTCGTCGTTGACTTCCCAAGCACGGGCTACATCACAGGGGTTCAGGTGCCGAACAGCGTCGTCGTCGGGCGGTTGCCCACGCAGGGCACGAAGGAGCGCTTCGGGCTCGTCTTCGAGAAGGGGAACCCGCTCGTCTCCTGCGTCAACAAGGCTCTCGCAGCGATGCGGCGGGACGGGACGCTCAAGCGCCTCGAGAGGCAGTGGCTTGCGGGCAGCGCTCCGCTGCTCAAGTAGCTCGCTGGGACCTGCTCACTGAGCGACGACCGCAGCTCGAAGATCCTCGGCGGCCCGCAGGCCGGGGTCAGTGGCGGGCGCGCAGTCGCGATCGCGGTCGTCAGCTCGATCGTCTTCTTCGGGGGCATTGCCCTGCTCGTCGTCAACTCGGCCGGCTGGCCAGAATTCAAGCAGGCGTTCTTCAACCGCGAGGTCTTCACCGACTCCTTCGGGGAGATCGCGTCCGCGTTCCTCGTGAACGTGAAGATCTTCTGCATCGCCGAGGTCGTGATCCTCTTCACGGCCCTCGGCGTCGCCGTGCTGCGCGGCCTGACGGGGCCCGTCTTCTTTCCGGTGCGGTTCTTCGCGGTCGTCTACGCGGACTTCTTTCGCGGCATCCCGACGATCCTGCTCATCTACATGCTCGGATTCGGCATCCCCGCGCTCCAGCTGTCCGGGGTGCCGACGTCCGAGCTCTTCTGGGGCACGGTTGCGCTGATCCTCGTGTACACGGCCTACGTCTCCGAGGTCTATCGGGCAGGAATCGAGTCGGTGCACCCGAGCCAGAACGCAGCCGCACGCTCGCTCGGTCTCTCACACGGCCAATCGCTTCGCTACGTCGTCATCCCCCAGGCGGTGCGGCGCGTCATCCCACCGCTCCTCAACGACTTCATCGGCTTGCAGAAGGACACCGCGCTCGTCGGCGTCCTCGGAGTCGTCGAAGCATTTCGCCAGACCCAGATCAACCAGGCGGACACGTTCAACTTCACGCCGGGCATCGTTGCCGCGGTGCTCTTCCTCCTCATCACCGTCCCGCTCACCCGTTTCACCGATTGGCTGATCGCGCGGGACCGGCGGCGGCGGCAGGCAACCGGAGTCCTCGCATGAGTGACGCGCTCAGCCTCGAGGGGATTCGTAAGTCGTTCGGCAAGCTCGAGGTCCTGCGCGGCATCGATCTCACCCTCGCCGAGCACGAGGTGGTGTGCCTCATCGGCGCCTCGGGCTCGGGTAAATCCACGCTCCTCCGCTGCGTCAACCTGCTCGAGCCGATCGACGCCGGCCGCATCATCCTTCACGGCGAGGAGATCACCGGACGCGCTGTCGACGTCAACCGCGTTCGCCGCGGGATTGGAATCGTCTTCCAGTCCTTCAACCTCTTCCCGCACATGTCGGTCGTGCGCAACATCACGCTCGGGCCACGGAAGGCGCTCGGGCTCTCGAAGGCCGACGCGGACGCGCGCGCGGACGAGCTCCTCGGCCGCTTCGGCCTCTCCGACAAGCGCGACGACTTCCCCGACCGGCTCTCCGGGGGCCAGCAGCAGCGCGTAGCCATCGTCCGCGCGCTCGCTATGCAGCCTGAGCTCATGCTCCTCGACGAGGTCACGAGTGCGCTCGACCCCGAGCTCGTCGCGGAGGTGCTCGACGTCATCCGCGAGCTCGCCGGCGGCGGCATGACGATGCTCATCGCCACACACGAGATGAGCTTCGCCCGCGACGTCGCACACCGCGTGTGCTTCCTCGACGCGGGGGTGATCCTCGAGGAGGGCACACCGGCCGAGATCTTCGGGTCGCCGCGCCAGCCGAGAACGCAGCAGTTCCTGCAGCGGATCGTGCAGGCAGGACGTCTCTAGATGCTCGACCGGCGTATCGTTAGACCGTGATCGAAGGACATCAAGTGGACGTCACGCTCGAGCCGCTCGACGAGTTCGTCGTCGTCCAGCCCGTGTCGGACGAGACTGAGACGCGCTCGGGGCTCTTTCTTCCGGCTTCGGCGGCCGCAGCGACGGCGTGCCGCACGGGCATCGTCACCGCAGTCGGAAGCGAGGCGAACGGGATCGAGCCCGGGGACAAGGTGCTCTATCCACGTGAAGCCGGGTACGAGGTGCGACTCGGCGGCATCGAGGTCAAGGTCTTGAAGCGCGAAGACCTGATCGCCCGGATCCACGACTAGCGACCCCCTGCATGCGCCGCCCGAACTTCGAGCTGCTCGTCGGCGCGATCTTCCTGTCGGCGCTCGGCGACTGGCTCGCCCTCACGGCGCTCGCTCTGCACCTGGCGGAGACCACCGGCTCGGGGCTGGCGCTCTCCGGACTCTTCATTGCGCTGTGGCTGCCGCTCGTCCTCTTCGCCGGCCACGCGGGGCTCCTCGTCGACCGACTCGACGCGCGGCTCGTGCTCGTCGTCTCCTCGGTCGTCCAAGCGCTCGTCGCCGCCGGGCTTGCGTTCGCGGACGAGCTCGTCCCGATACTCGTTCTGACCGCCGCGCTGGGAACGGCCAACGCCGTCAGTCAGCCCGCCGAGTTCGCGCTGATCCCCGCCGTTGTCCCAGAGCACCGGCTCGTCATCGCAAACGGACAGGTGGAGACGGCGCGCTTCATCGGCGCCGCAGCCGGCCCGCTGCTCGGCGGCCTGCTCGCAGGCCTGGGCGGAACGCAGCTCCCGCTGCTCGTCGACGCCGCTAGCTTCCTCGTGATCGCGGCGGCCGCTGCAGCACTCACGGTCACGACCGTCGTGGCTGTCACCCCCGACGAGCCGCTCGGCCGCGCGCGCGATGGGTTCACGTACCTGACCGGCGACCCCCTCCTCCGACTGGTCATGCTCGTCGCCTTCACCTCGCTCCTGTTCATGACGGCGTCAGCGCCCGCCGAGGTGTTCTTTGCGAAGGACGTGCTCGACGTCGGCGATGCGGGGTTTGGGGCGTTATGGACGTCCTGGTTCGTGGGAATGGCGATCGGTGGCCTCGCGCTGGCCCGCAGAGTGCCGGCGAAGGCGCTGATAAGCGCGGCACTGGTTGCGACTGTCGTCCAGAGCCTCGGTCTCGCGATCCCGACGCTCTGGCTCTCGCTCGCGTTCGCACTTGCTTTCTACGCGATCGGAGGCGCCGCTCACGGGACGAAGAACGTGCTCGTCCGGACGCTGCTGCACAAGCGGGTGCCGACGCGCCTGCACGGACGGGCGTTCGCCGCGTACAACGGCATACGCAACGGCGCCGAGATGGTCGCGCTCGTCCTGGGGGGCGCGCTCGTGGCGGCGATCGGCGCCCGCTGGACGCTCTTCCTCGCGGGCGTTCTACCTGCTATCGCAGGTCTTGCAGGCCTCGTTGCCTACCGGCGGATGCGCAGCCGAACGGTGGCCGAGCCCGCATCGGAGCCTGTCTGACGGAGAAGGAGGGATTCGAACCCTCGAGGCAGGGAGTTCCCCACCTAACGCCTTAGCAGGGCGCCGCCTTCAGCCACTCGGCCACTTCTCCAGGGACGAAGCAGGATATCGGACGCCTCCGCGGCCACCTGTGCCGCCTGCGCCTCGTCCGGCTACGCTTGGCCGCTCGGAGGGGTGCCGGAGCGGTCGAACGG
>JACCWU010000015.1 GCA_013697465.1 Actinomycetota bacterium
GGCGGCGAGGACGTGCTGGTCGAGCGCATCGTCTCGACCGGGCAGTTCACGCCGCCGGGGGAGTGGCTCGAGCAGAGCCGCGACGAGTGGGTGGCCGTCCTCCAGGGGGAAGCCGTGCTCTCTTTCGCCGACGGCACGTGCACGACGCTCTCGCGGGGTGACACGGCAGCGATTCCCGCTGGGGCTCGGCACCGGGTCGAGCGGACGAGCGCCGACCCGCCGTGCATCTGGCTCGCTGTGCACGCGCGTGACCTGGACGACAGCCCGGCGAGCTAGCGCGGCACCTCGAGCGCCGATCGAAACGCGGGCACGTCGGGCGCCAGGTCGTGCGCGATGCGGAGGTGGTGCTCTGCGGCGTCGTGCTCGCCTCGTGCCCGCAGGAAGAGTCCGTAGTTATGGTGCGTTTCGGGGTCGTCCGGCCGTGCGTCGAGCGCCTTTCGGTAGTGCTCCTCCGCGCGGGCCAGGTCGCCCGCGTCCTGGAGGAGGATGGCGAGATTGTTGTGCGCCTCCCCGTATCCCGGCCAGAGGCGAATCGCTGCTCGATAGTGGTCCTCAGCCCCCGCCTGGTCGCCGCCGCTTTCGAGCAGAAGAGCGTAGTTGTAATGCGTCTGGGGGGAGTCGTCGTCGATGCGAAGCGCCTCTCGATACTGGTCGGCGGCCTCGTCGAGTTGGCCGGCGCGCTCCAAGAGCACGGCCAGGTCGTTGTGCGCTTCGACGGAGTCCGGCCGGAGCCGCAGAGCCTCCCGGTAATGCGACTCCGCATCGGCGACCCGACCCTGCGCCGTCAATACGCCAGCCAAGCCGTGATGCGCATCGACGTAATCGGGCCGAAGCTGCAGGGCCGCGTTGTAGTGATCGATCGCGCCGGACGAGCTACCTCGCGAGGCCAGCATTGCCGCGTAGTTGAAGTGAGCCTCCGGGTAGTCCGGTCGGAGACGGAGTGCTTCCTGGTAGTGAGGCGCAGCCTCGTGGTCCTGTCCTCGGCTGCGCAAGAGGATCGCGAGGTTGTTGTGCGCCTCTGCGAAGCTCGGCCGCAGCTCGAGCGCCGCACGCCAGCAGCGTTCCTCGTCGTCCGAGTTCTCCGCAGGCGTTCCGACGAGCGTGACGCCTCGGAGGAACCACTCCTCGGGTGTGAGTGCTTCCGGCGGCTTCGCGGCGAGCGCCTCGTGGTCGAAGGCGAGGAGCCGATAGAGCTTCCGCTCGAGCAGGTGATCTCCCTTGAGCCGGCGCGGGCCGACCGGCTCGAAGGTGTAAAGCGGCAAATCGAGCAAGTCAAGCAGGCTCTCCGTCACGAAGACGGCGTCCGGATCGGCCTCCGCCTCCACCCGTTTTGCGATCCCGTTCGCGCGGCCCACCCATCCTTCGCCTGCGATCGGCGAGCACTCCCCGAAGTGTGCGCCGATCCTGATCGGGAGGTGCGGGAGCTCGCTCAGCGCTTCGCTTTCCTCGTAGCTTCGCCGCCAGCCCTCGATCAGCCGGAGACCGAACTGGGCGGCGGTGTCCGCGTTCTCGAAGAGGAACATGTGCCCGTCCCCCGCCCACTCGCGGTAGATGCTCCCGTAGACGCCGGCGAGCCCCTCCGCGACGTAGCGATACTCGCCGATCAGATCGACCATCCGCGTGCGCGGGAGCCGGTGCCAGGCCTCCGAGTGCTCGACGAGGTCGGCGAAGAGCACTGTGACGTAGCGGCCCACGCGGCGAAGTGTCGTACACTCGTCGCGTCACCGAAAGGGGGTGGAGCATGCCGAAGTACATGGTCGAGCGCAATCTTCCGGGATTCGACGTGAGCCAGCTCCCCGGAGCGGCCGCGAGCGCGAAGGAGGCGACGGAGACGATGACCTCCGAAGGGACACCGATCCGCTATCTGCGTTCGACATTCGTGCCCGCCGAGCAGAAGTGCTTTTGCCTGTTCGAAGGCGGGTCCGTCGACTCGGTGCGGGAAGCGCAGGACCGCGCCGGACTTCCGTACGAGCGCATCCACGAAGCCGAGTTCATCACCTCCGAAGAGCTCGCGTAGAGCGCGCCGCGCGGGTTATGGGAAGCGTCGTGGAGCCGGGCCGTCCGGCACCAGGCGACCGAAGAGGCCGCGGTTGTCGGAGAGGAGCGCGTACAGACGATCGAGAGCACCGCCGGGGACACGGCCGAGCGCAGCGGACGCCGGACGTGTGAGCCGCATCGCTCGCGTCAGCTCGACGAGACCTTGCCCGTAGCCCACGACCTTGCCGCCCGGGGTGACCAGGCGCCAGCTCTCGTTGCGCTCCACCTTCGGGATCGCGGCGAGTAGCGCCTCGGCCGCGTCGTCGTCGATCGGAAGGAGTGCCAGCTCGCGGTCGCGATCGAGACGGACGACGACACGCGCCGTCCAGCGACAGAAACGTCAGCCGGGGTCGTAGAGCAGCACCGGGCGAGGGAGCGCGCTCATCGCGGAGAGAAGCGGTATGAGGCTCCTACCTCCGGCGAGAGGTAGGCGGCGGCCGGGCTTCCGGCCGGCGTGAAGATCCCGAGCACCGTCATGTCGCTCGCCGGATCCGCGTTCTCGACGTTGTGCACCTGCCGGGGACGCAAGCGGAACGCGGACCCGGCGCCGAGCTCGTCAAGTCCTTCACCGAGGTGAAGCTTTCCTGGCCCCTCCGGCACCCAGACGATCTCGTCGTAGAGGTGGTAGTGCCAGGGCGCCTTCCCGGGCGGGATGAAGCCGAGGAAGAGCGTCGCGCGCGTGGAGCCGTTGTGGGGGCCGAAGAGGATCCGGAACGAGCGCGCGCCCGTCGCCGCGGCGGACCCGGCCTCGTCTCGCCGGACGACCGTCTCCCGAGGTCCGAGCGGCGCGTGCAGGTCCGCGCTCGCTCCGACCGTCGCCCTGACGACCTCGAGCCGGGAGTCGCCGGCCTCGAGCACGCCCTCCTCCCCCGCGAGCACGAGGGCGGCGGTGTCCGGCGCGAGGGAGTGACTCCCGTGGAGCTCGAGCGCGCCTGCGCCGGAGACGACGTAGAGGAGCGAGTCGACCTTGTCGTCTCCGCACGCGAGCCGTCTCCCGGCGTCCACGCTGAGTGTCGAGAGCGCGAGCTCGGAGCCCTCGACGGGAGGCACGAAAGCGCCCGTCACGCGACCCACATTCCGCGCGAGAACGCGATGCCCGCAGCAGCGCTGAGCGCGCCGAGCCCGACGAGAACCCCGGTGCGGAGGCTCGGCCGCTCGCGGATCACCGCAGCGAGAGCGATCAGGACCGGGAAGTCCGTGAGCAGGAAGCGGGGGAGACTGACAAGCGGGAATCCTGTGGACGGGACGCTGAGGACGAGGACGAGCGTGGCAAGAGCGTAGAGGCCGAGCGCGGGCCCGAGGCGTCTCCAGGCGACGAAGGTGAGCCACATGACGGGGACGAGCACCACGAGATGAACGGCGTTCCAGAACGAGACCTGGAGCGGCTGCGAGAATCCCGTGCCGCCGGGATCGGTGCGCGGCAGGTCGCGAAGAATCTCGAGCGCCCCGTGCCCGCCCGCCTCGATCGCCATCCAGAGGCCGCCCAGCGGCCCGAGGGTCGCGAGCTCTCGATCCCACTCCGCAGACTGGGCGTCGGTGAAGGCCCAGGCGTCGCCGAGCTCGCGGTCGAGGTAGAGCGCGTAGAGGCCGAGCGCCGCTGGCAGCAGGAGCAATGGAACCAGGCGCCAGGCATCGCGACGGCTCCCGGGCCAGAGCAGGTAGACGAGCGCGGGGAGGAGCGCCAGACCCATCGCTCTCGTCGCGACGGCGAGCCCTCCGGCAACCCCCGCCAGCCAGGGCCGTCCTCGCTCGGCAGCAAGAAACGACGCGGCCGAGAGCATCAGGAAGAGCCCGTCCGAGTAGACCGCCGTAAAGACGAATGCCGTGGGGAAGAGGGCGAGTATGAGGACGGTGTCGCGCGCGCCCGCTGCGCCGAGCTTCGTCCGCGCGATCGCCGCGACGAACCAGGCCCCCACTCCGGCCGCGACGAGCGAGAGCAGCGTGCCCCACACGAGCGAGGACCCGAGGAGGGAGAGCAGCATGGGGTACAGGGGGAAGAACGCGGCAGAGGTCTCGCTGTAGCCCTCGCGCGCGATGTCCAAGAACCAGCGCGCGTCCCAATGGTCGAACGTGCCGAAGACGAGATCCGTGAACGGATCCCACGCGCGGTCGGGGACGCTCGCCTCGCCCGCGCGAGGAGCCCACAGGATCGTCGCCGCGGTTCCGAGCAAGAACGCGACCCGGATCCAGACGAGCGTCCAGAAAGGGTGCTCGCGGCGCATCGCCGCGATCCTACGGCCGCGGCCGTTCACCTCAGGAGTAGATCGGGCGACAACGGGGTAGGTACGTGAGCGTGAAGTTTCGAAAGGGCGCCAAGCTCGACCGCTCCCAGGTGGAGGACCTGCGCGGGCGCCGCGTCGGAGGCGGGGCTCCGATGGCACTCGGCGGCGGCGGCATCGTGACCCTGATCATCGTCGTCGCGATCGTGCTGCTCGGCGGAAATCCATTCGGTGGCGGCGGCGGGCTCGGGCCACTCGACGACCTCGCCGGCCAGACGGCGGGAACCGGCGGCCCGGGGGCGACGCTCGAGGACTGCAAGACAGGCCAGGATGCCAACGAGCGCGAGGATTGCAGGATCCTCGCGGTCGTCAACAGCGTCCAGGCGTACTGGTCGAAGACGGTGCGGAACTACTCTCCCGCCAAGACGCGGTTCTTCGATGGATCCGTGTCTACCGGCTGCGGGAACGCGAGCTCCAACGTCGGCCCCTTCTACTGCCCGCGCGACCGGTACATCTACATCGACCTGGGCTTCTTCGACGAGCTCGAGTCGCGATTCGGTGCTTCGGGGGGCCCGCTGGCCGAGGCCTACGTCATCGCCCACGAGTACGGCCACCACGTCCAGAACCTGACGGGTGTGCTGCAGAAGGCGCAGAGCGGCGACACCGGTCCGCAGAGCGACGCGGTGCGGGTCGAGCTCCAGGCCGACTGCTATGCGGGCGCGTGGGTGGCGAACGCGAAGCGCACGGGACTGATCGTCGAGATCACGCGCAAGGACATCCAGGACGGTCTGAGCGCGGCCGCGGCCGTGGGTGACGACCGTATTCAGGAGAAGGCGCAAGGTCGCGTCACTCCGGAGTCGTGGACGCACGGCTCGGCTGAGCAGCGGCAGAGCTGGTTCGTCCGCGGGCTCGAAGGCGGCGGCCCGAACTCCTGCGACACGTTCTCCGGCCGCGTCTAGCGATATCGGCGGGACCGGAATCCGCTCGGAGGAGCCACTACTCGCGGTCGATCTTCAGCCGCACCGGAGAGCGGGCGGTAGACGGCGACCGAGCGCCGTCGCGGCGGCCGCTTGCAGCAGGTGGGCGGTGCGCCCGCGAACACCGTCTGGCGTCAAGGCCGACGCGAGCAGCGGGGCCTTGAACAGGCGCCCGTAGACGACGAGGGCTGCGACGTAGGTGCCGAGGCGGCTCGGGTGCAACCCGTCCGGGCCGTACAGAGCCACGCGACGATCGCACGCCCACGCTGCGCGCCACGCCTCCCCGGCCGGGTAGAGATCGGCAGCTGCGGCCTCGGCAGCTTTCCGGTACGAGACGATGACGGCCGGGAACGCCGTGCGCCGCCGAGACTCGGGCCCTACGGCGAGCAACCCTGGTCTGGTGCCCGCCGCGCGGGCGAGCGCGGCGTACCTCGTCGCCCAGATGCGAAGGTGCGCCTGGTTCTCCGGTAAGGACGACGGGCCTTGCTGCATGATCACCGCGTCCCATTCACCGCTCGCGAGAGCCGCCGGCGCGCCACCTTGCTTCCAATGGTCTTCCAGGCTGAAGCCGTCGAAGACGATCGCGCGGGCTCGCATTCTGCGCCCGGTGGCCGTCGCGAGCTCGGCGAGCCGCGCGGGCAGGTCGTTCGTGCTCGTGAAGCTGTTCCCGATGAACAGCACGCGCAGCTCCTCCCCGTTGCCGCTCGCCCGAGCACTCGCACCTCCTGCGACGACGACGGCAAGGGCGGCAAGGACGATGACACGGATCCCGGGCATGACGCTTTAGACGCCGGTTCCGCGCCTGCGTCAGCGCCGGCGGGTCAGCTCGTCGCGACGGCGAGCACGAGCGCGTTGCCGGACGGATCGACGACCGTCTTGCCGTCAGGGCTCTCCCGCGCAGGCTCACCGCTCTGCTCGAGCCGGCCGAGCAGACGGTCGCGCTCGGCCGAGTTCGGAAGGACGATCGTCGCGTGCCGAAGCGCGGCGGTTCCTGGAGGCGGAGCAGGCGCTCCCGCGCTCTCCCAGGTGTTCGCGCCCAGATGATGGTGGTAGCCGCCGGCGGCCAGAAAAGCGGCTTGCGCGCCGAGCTGCGCCATCAGGCCGAAGCCGAGGAGGTCGCGGTAGAACGTCACCGTCTCCGCGATCGAGGACACCTTCAGGTGCACGTGGCCCATCATTGTCCCCTCGGACAGACCGTCGGACGGCTCCGTTGCCGCATCGTCGAGCTCGGACAGGAGATCGGCAGTGTCGAGAGGGAGCGTCGTCATCCTCGCCCCCACCTGTCCTTCCCACACCCCGCGCGGGCGATCGCAGTAGATCTCGATCCCGTGCCCGTCCGGGTCGCTCAGATAGATCGCCTCGCTGACGAAGTGGTCGGAGAGGCCCGCGAGCGGAACACGGTCGCGCACTGCATGCGCGAGCCAGCGTGCGAGGTCGTGGCGCTCGGGCACGAGGAGCGCGAAGTGGTAGAGGCCCGTGTAGCCGTAGCCCGGCCGTGCTCCCGTTTCCTCCACGAGCACCACCAGCTCGCGTGCAACCGTGCCGAGCCGGGCCTCGCCGCCTCCCCGGTCGAGCACGTCCAACCCGATCGTCTGCCGGTAGTACGCGACCGAACGCTCCAGCTCCGAGACGGTCAGGTGCACCGCTCCGAGGGATGTCAGCGCCGAGATCTCGGCGGCCGTGG
>JACCWU010000184.1 GCA_013697465.1 Actinomycetota bacterium
GGCTCGTTCTTCTCCAGCGGCGACCTGCTGCGGATCACCTACCAGCGGCCGTAGCTGCGCCGAGCACGGAATCGCCAACCGCTCGCCGAGTAGGCTCCGCGTCAGTGTCATCCTGGTCTCATGGACCGGCGTCGACGTCAGCAGCGCCGGTTAGGCTCGAAGCCAGCGGCGGGCTGACCCCTAGGCTCGCTGTCGGCCTTCGTGGCCTGACCTGCATGCGATCTGTCGCCCGCCGCCGGTTCTGGAGCGCCAGCGTGACCTGATAGGAGCGTGGCAACGCCCCACTGAGGCGTGTCCGCTGGCGCCCCGTGTCAGTGGCCACCTCAGAAAGGGGCCGGGAGTGATCGTAATCGGAGTAGACCCACACAAGCAGACGCACACCGCCGCCGCGGTCAACGCGACGCTCGGCGAGCTTCGCGGCGAGCGCACGGTGAAGGCGCGAGGGCAGGGCCACGAGCAGCTTCTTGCCTGGGCGCGCTCGTTGGGGCGCGAGCGCCTGTGGGCGCTCGAGGACTGCCGGCACGTCTCGGTGTCACTCGAGCGCTTCCTGCTCGCAAGCGGCGAGCGGGTGGTGCGCGTGCCTCCGAAGCTCATGGCGGGCGCGCGTCGGCAGGGGCGCGAGCGTGGCAAGTCGGACGCGATCGACGCACTCGCGGTCGCGCGGGCGGCGCTACGCGAGCCCGAGCTGCCTGTCGGTCGTCTTGCCGGCCCAGAGCGAGAGATTCGCCTGCTCACCGACCACCGCGATGACCTCGTGCAGGAGCGCACGCGCATCCCGCAGCGGCTGCGCTGGCACCTGCACGAGCTCTATCCCGAGCTCGAGCTGCCTGCCGGCTGCCTCGAGCGCAGGATCTGGCTCGAGCGCATCGGCCGCCGTCTTGCCCGTGCACCCCAGACGCGGCAGGTCGTCATCGCCCGCGAGCTCGTCGGGCGCTGTCGCGAGCTCACCCGCCGAGCCGAAGAGCTTCACGGCGAGATCGCAGCGCTCGTACGCACGCAGGCTCCGGCGCTGCTCGAGCTTCCCGGCTGCGGCGTGCTCACGGCCGCCAAGCTCCTCGGCGAGACCGCCGGTGCAGCTCGCTTTGCAGACGACGCCAAGCTCGCGATGCATGCGGGAGCCGCCCCGCTTCCGGCCTCGAGCGGCGCCAGGCAGCGGCATCGACTGAACCGCTCGGGGAACCGACAGCTCAACTGCGCGTTACATCGCATGGCGATCACCCAAGGTCGCTGGCATCCACCCGCCAAGGAGTACCTCGCGCGCAAGGAGCGCGAGGGGCATTCGCGCAAGGAGGCGCTGCGCTGCCTCAAGCGCCACCTCGCCTGCGTCGTCTACCGCACGCTGAGGGCGGCAGAAGAGGAGAAGATGACATCGACGAACAGGCCGGCTCTCGTCCCGGCCTTGACATAGGAGCATCGCATGGCCGGATCCGCCGCGGTCGAGCGTCTCGCCCAGCTCGCGCTCTTCGCCGACCTCCGCTGGCCGGAGCTCGAAGCCGTCGCCCACACCTTCGAGGAAGAGGTGTTCGGCGAGGGCCAGAGGGTGCTGCGTCAGGGCATCTCCGGGGGTGCCTTCTACGTCGTCCTCGAGGGGGAGGCGGCGGTCGTCATCGACGGGCATGAGCGCGCCCGTCTCGGCCGGGGAGAGTTCTTCGGCGAGATCTCGGCGCTGACGGGCGGGGTGCCGGTCGCCGACGTTCGCGCGGAGACGCTCCTCCGCTGCCTCTCGCTCCCGGGCCCGCAGCTCGAGGCGTTCCTGCTCGACCACCCGGCGGTCATGCTGCGGATGCTCCAGGCCGAGTCCCGCCGGCTGCGCGACTCCAACCGTTGGCAGTGACGGAGAGCGAGCGTCCGAGCCCTCCGGGCGAGTACGGTGTCGTCGTCGTCGGAAGTGGGCCGGGCGGACTGCAGACGAGCTACTGCCTGAAGCGCCTCGGCATCGACCACGCGGTCGTGTCTGCGGACGACGGCCCCGGCGGGATGTTCCGGCGCTTCCCGCTCTTCGAGAGGCTGATCAGCTGGACGCACGCGAGTGCGGATGCGGCTCTTGGGACCCGCGAGTACGAGGCCCACGACCAGAACAGCCTCGTCGCGGACGAGCCCGAGCTCGGCGCGCAGGTCGCCGCGCGAATCGCGGAAGGGAGCCGCCGCCCGTCTCGCGACGAGATGGAGGCTGCGCTGCGCTCCTTCGCCGAGCAGGCCGCGCTGCCTGTGCGCTACGGGTGTCGCTGGGAGTCCACGCGCCGGGAGGACGGCGCGGTGGTCCTCGGCACGAGCGACGGGGAGTACCGCTGCAAGGCCGCGGTGTTCGCCGTGGGAATGACCGAACCGTGGGTCCCGCCGATCCCCGGCCT
>JACCWU010000027.1 GCA_013697465.1 Actinomycetota bacterium
CCGCGCTCGAGCTCGGCATCGGCACGGGCCGGATCGCGCTACCGCTCGCACGGCGCGGCGTACCGGTGCACGGGATCGACCTGTCGGAGGCGATGGTGGCGCGGTTGCGTGCGAAGCCCGGCGCGGAGCAGATCGGCATAACGATCGGCGACTTCGCCACCACCACGGTCGAAGCCACGTTCTCCGTTGCCTACCTCGTCACCAACACCATCATGAACCTGACCACGCAGGACGAGCAGGTCGCCTGCTTCCAAAACGCTGCAGCACATCTCGAGCCAGGCGGCTGCTTCGTCATCGAGGTGCTCGTACCAGGGCTGCGGCGGCTTCCGTCCGGCGAGACGTTCCAGCCCTTCGACGTGAGCCCGACGCACCTCGGCTTCGACGAGTACGACGTGGCCCGACAGGGCCTGGTGTCGCATCACTACTGGATCACCGACGGCGAGGTCGAAACCTGTTCGCCGCCGTTTCGCTACGTGTGGCCCTCGGAGCTCGACCTGATGGCGCGGCTCGCCGGGATGACGCTGCGTGAGCGTTGGAGCGGCTGGAAGCGAGAGCCGTTTACGAGCGACAGCACCAGACACGTCTCCGTCTGGGAAGCGGACGGGCTCGGCTAACGCCGTGCACAGGCTCACCAAGGCGCAAGCCCGGCGCATCGCTGTGGCGTTACCGATCGCCGACTAGCGGAAGCGAGGGCGATGATGGATCACGACGAGCTGCCCACGATGCCGTGCACCTACCCCATCGCTCGTCACGACGACCGACCACCGAGCGCCTCGGGCGAAGCGAGGGCGATGATGGATCACGACGAGCTGCCCACGATGCCGTGCACCTACCCCATCGCCCGTCACGACGACCGACCACCGAGCGCCTCGGGCGGTTCGGCGTGGGTCGAACTACGACCTCGGATCAAGAAGTCAAGTTCACGCGCGGCAGCGGCACCGTTGCGCTTGTCATCTCCACGGGGGGACAATCGCGTTCGATGAGCGACGCGCAGCCTTCGGGCACCGTGACCTTGGTGTTCACGGACGTCGAGGGATCGACTCAGCTGCTCGAAGAGCTGGGTACCGACGCCTACCGCGAGGCGCTGGGCGAGCACCGGCGGGTGGTGCGCGAGGCGTTCCGCGCTCGTCGAGGCTACGAGGTGGACTACGAGGGGGACGCGTTCTTCTACGCGTTCGCCTCGGCACAGGCGGCGGTGTCAGCGGTGAGCGAGGCGATGATCGGATTGGACGGGGGTCCGATCCGCATCCGGGTCGGAATCCACACCGGCGAGCCCGCTCTCGACCCGCCAAAGTACGTCGGCATGGACGTGCATCGAGCCGCGAGGATCATGAGCGCCGCGCACGGCGGGCAGGTGGTGTTGTCGCCCTCGACCGTCTCGTTGCTCGAGCCGGCGTCGTTCGAGCTCACCGACCTCGGCGAGCACCGCCTCAAGGATCTGTCCGCCTCCGAGCGGGTCTACCAGCTCGGAGAGGGCGTGTTTCCGGTGCTCAAGAGCCTCTATCGCACGAACCTGCCTGTCCCTGCGACACCCTTCCTGGGCAGAGAGCTCGAGCTGCAGGAGGTAGTCAAGCTCCTCTCCCGCGATGAGGGACGCCTCCTCACCCTGACCGGTCCCGGAGGCACGGGCAAGACCCGCCTTGCCGCCCAGGCTGCCGGACTTGCCTCCGACCGCTACCCCGACGGTGTGTGGTGGGTTCCGCTTGCTCCCCTGCGTGACCCTACGCTCGTCCTCTCGTCAGTCGCGCAGGCGCTGGAGATCCGGGAGGAGCCAGGCAGGGAGCTGGTCGAGACTATCGCCTCCCGGCTGGCAGGGAAGCGACCCCTCGTGCTGCTCGACAACGCCGAGCACCTGCTGCCTCAGCTCGCTGCAGATGTGGCGGGGCTCGTCGCCGCCTGCCCGACCCTGACGCTGGTCGTGACCAGCCGGGAGCGGTTGCGGCTAGCGGCCGAGACCGCCTGGCCGGTGCCTCCGCTTGCCTCGTCTGACGCGGAGCAGTTGTTCGTGGAGCGGGCGCGTTCCGCGGGAGTGTTGTTGATCGAAGACGAGACCGTCGCGGAGCTCTGCCGCCGCCTGGACGAGCTGCCGTTGGCGCTCGAGTTGGCGGCAGCTCGCACGGTTGTGTTCTCTCCCGCGCATCTGCTCGAGCGACTCTCACACTGTCTCGACCTGCTGAAGGGCGGACGGGACGCCGACCCGCGCCAGCGGACGCTCCGGGCAACGATCGCATGGAGCCACGACCTGCTGACCGCCGACGAGCAGGCGCTGTTCCGGCGCATGAGCGTGTTCGCGGGCGGTTGCAGCTTCGAGTCGGCTGAGCAGGTCGCCGGCGCAGACGCGGACCTGCTGCAGTCGCTGCTGGACAAGAGCCTGCTCCGTCGGCGCGACGCCGAACCTACCCCGCGCTTCTGGATGCTCGAGACGATCCGCGAGTTCGCAGCCGAAGAGCTCGACGCCGCTGCCGAGGCCGACGACATGCAGCGCCGCCACCTCGAGCACTACGCCGCGCTGGCCGAGGACTGCTACGACGAAACGCTGCGAGGGAACCACGACCTCGACCGACTCGAGCAGGAGCGCGAGAACCTCCGACTCGCGCTGGACGCCGCGCTCGCGACGGAACCTGAGCTGGCACTTGAACTGGCACCGAATCTCCTGTCGTCCTGGACCCAGCGTGGCGGCGTCCGGGAAGGACGGGAGAAGATGGCGGCTGCACTCTCCAACGCGCCGGATGCACCCGCACCAGCACGCGCGCGGGCGCTCTTCGCAGCCGCCCGCCTCGCAAGCGACCAGAGCGACCACGACGTCGCAGACAGCCTGGGCTGGGAGGCGCTAGCCCTCTTTCGTGAGTTCGGCGATCAACGCGAGATAGGCCTCACGCTCAACCGGCTCGGCATGAACGCGTTTTGGCGTGGCGATTACGGCAAGGCGAGGCGACTGTTTGAGGAGGCCGCGGAGGCGCTCCGGGCCTCCGGCGATGGGTACCTACAGATCTATTCCTCCGCGGGGCTGGCGCACATCCTGTACGCGGAGGGTGACTACGCCCGCGCCATCACGCTGTACCGAGAGGTCGTCGCGACGATGCGACGAGAAGGGGCAAACAACGACCTCTCGGTCTCGCTCAACAACCTCGGCGTCGCCGAGGAAGCTGGCGGAGAGACGGAGCAGGCGAAGCGGTCGTTCGAGGAAAGCGTTGCGCTGAGCAGGCAGGGCGCCCCCAAGCAGGGCCTCGCCTACGCCCTTGCCAGTCTCGCCCACATCATGCGAGCTAGCGCCCCGGCCGACGCCTTCGCGCACTACAGCGAGAGCCTCCGGCTCGCGCGCGAGATGGAAGAAACGCGCCTGATCGCCTACTGCCTCGAAGGAGGCGCCTCGATCATCGCGGCGCGCGGCAACTCGGCTCACGCCGCGAGCCTGCTCGGTGCCGCCTCAGCCATCCGCACGAAGACGGGCGCCGCTCTCACCCCAGACGAGCAGACCGAGGTCGACACGGTCGAGGGGGAGTGCCGCGAGGCGCTCTCGGACGAAGCATTCTCCCGAGCCTGGGAAGAAGGCGCCGCGCTCGACGCCAACGCCGCCGCCGACTGGGCCCTCCAGCTCGGGGAGGAGACGGGCTAGCTCAACGGCGCGCGTCGACCAGTCAACCACGCCCCGTTTCCAAATCGTTTCCATAACGGGGCATCCGATGCCACTTCCCGCCACCTGCAATCCCGCAACCCAAGCAACCATGCGGGATCTAGAAGAGCCCTCTGACGGACTCGAACCGTCGACCCCCTCCTTACCAT
>JACCWU010000064.1 GCA_013697465.1 Actinomycetota bacterium
GTCCATGGGCTCGCCGAGCCATCGGCGCTGCCGTACTCGACGCTCCTGAAACTTCCAGCTCACGGCGCGGTCATCGTCGTGACGCTCACCGAGCCCGAGCCGAACCAAGCACTCAGCACTCGGTATCCGGCGCTCGAGCTCCCCCTGCTCATCCGCGACGCGACGCCATATATCGAGTACGGGACTCAGTTACGGCCCGACGAACCGCTGGGGCAGTACCAGCTTCGAAGTGTCCTCAACGGCCGCTATGTCGACGTCCACGTCTACTTCGGTACGCCGCAACCGTCGTCCGCGCTGCGCAGGGCGGCCCAGCGTCAGCTCGAACGGCTCGTCGTTCGGTCGACGACCCCTCTCGAGCGAGAGCGAGCCGGGCAGCCGAGCCGAACGGCGAGGCCGTCCGCGCCCGGGCTGATCGACCGGACGTTCGTCTGCGCTCCTGCGCTCATCGGCGGGGTGCGACAGATCGACACCAGAGCTCACAGGGGAAGCGGGCGGCGAGGCTCGGGTTGGGAGCGTCCTGCGTTCGCCTCGGTCTCGACGACGGTCTCCGGGGCGGCGGCCACCGCGATCGAGGATGAGCTCGTCTGGATCGCGGCCGGACCCCCGTCCGGGTCGGCAACCATCGTCTCCACCCTCGTCGGCTTCACGTTCCCGTTCCGGAACTGGGGGACGCTGGCGTTCAACGGCAAGCTCTGTCGCGGGAGCACGTCACGGGTCCCGCTTGCACGCACGAGGCTCCAAGGCGGCGCGGTGGGACCGATCGACGACCGCTGGGACTGCGTGACCGGTCGCCGCGTCGTCGTGCGGGTGCGCGCGATCCTCGAGTCCAAAGCGTCTCTGAAGTCGTATCGCGACTTCCTGCGGACGACCGTTCCGGTCAAGACTGCGACGCTGGCCGTGCGGACCGAGACGGGGAAGCCGCTCGTCTACGCCCAGGCTCTCGAGTCTGGGAAGACCTTCCTCTACACGGCGCCGACCTGCTTGCCTGACTGATGAGGCGCCTCGGGCTCACCCTCGCGATCGTGTTTCTCGGCGGCGGTGGTGCGCTCCTACAACCGACGGCCGATGCCCAGCCGGCGGCATCGCGGGTCATCGACCGCACCTACAGTTGCTCGGTCGAGGCCCGCGCGGGTGTTCGAGAGGTGCAGGCGCAAGCCAACGCGGGGTTGCGTTGGATCGAGGATCGCGCGAAGTGGAAGCGCCTCGCCGGTGCAGTCGTCAGCGATTCCGTGACGGTCCTCGGCTTCGTGTCCGCCGGAAACCCTCTGGCCCCGGAGAACGGGTTCCGCTTTCCTCCTCAGAGACTCGCGATCCTCGCTGGGTCGAAGTGCCGCGCCGCGGCTCGCATCCCGCTCTCGAGGGCGGGCCTTTCGGGTGGGCCGGCGAGCCAGCTCGGGGATGCGTACGACTGCGTCGCGGGGAGCCGAGTTATCGTGCGCGTCCGAGGCGTCTTTCGAGGGCCGACGTCACTCAAGCCGAAGAGGTACGCCGGAGGCGTGACTCAGCTCGAGGCGGCGGGCACGGTGACGCAGGGCTATCTCGCCGTTCGAAGCGGCGCCGGCAAGCCGCTCGCCTACGCGGAGGTGTTCGAGTCGGGCAAGGCGCGTCTCTTCACCGCACGGGGCTGCGTCGAAGATTGATCGGACGCGTGGAACCTTTCGGGCGGAACCGGCGACTACCTGACGGATGCTGAGCGCCGATCCCTCTCCGACCGATCCCGAGGAGCCGAGGTCGCAAGCCGAGTTCGACGAGGAGGAGCTCGTCCGGCGCGCCCAGCTCGGAAGCGCGGCGGCGTTCGAGCAGCTCGTCGTGGCCCGCGGGCCGCAGCTCTACCGCTACCTCGCGGCTCGACTCTGCGACGAGAGTGACGCGCGAGACGCTCTGCAAGAGACCCTCGCGGCCGCCTGGCAGGGATTGCCGACACTCAGGAGCCGGAGCCGGTTCTGGCCGTGGGTCGTCGGCATCGCCACGCACAAGGCCGCTGACGTCGCGCGCGGCCGGGTCCGAGCAACGGAGCGGGAGCCGGAAGCGCCCGCACCGGACGAAGACAGCGCAGCCGAGATTCGGGAGGCGCTCGCGGTGCTTCCCGATCGCTTCCGGCAGGTGCTCCTCCTCCGCTACGTCCTGCATCTCTCCGAGGACGAGGTGGCGAGCGCGCTCGGCGTCCGGGTCGGAACCGTCAAGTCGAGGAGCGCCCGCGCTCGCAAGGCGCTCGAGGAGCTGCTGCGATGAAGAGGAACGGGAGCGAGATCGAGGACGGGCGCGGCAGGGAGCTGTTCGCCGACTTGGGACGGCAGACACCGCCGCTGGACGACCGCGAGCTTCGCGCGATGGCCCGCTCGGCGGCGGCGGAGCCGAGGTCGCCCCAGGCCGCAAGCACGTCCTTGCTCTCGCGCACGCACTGGGCACACCCGTTTCGGTGGGTCGGGGCAACGGTCGCCGTCGCGCTGGTCGTGGGGAGCGGCCTGGGCTTCAGCCTGGGCAGCTCGCTCACCTCACCCGAGAGCGCACGGGCGAGCTTCGTCGGCACGGGCTTCCTGCCGGCGCAAGGCTGGACGGTCGTGCAATCGGGCAGGGTGGACTCGCGAGGTGTGGCGAGCGCCGTCGCCGCGAATGTGCCGCTTCGTCCCGAGGACGACCTCGAAGCCGTCCCGTACGCCACGCTCGAGGCGCTCCCCGCACGGGGCGTGGTCATCGTCGCGACGTTCACGACGCGCGGCGATCCCGGAGCAGACTTCGCGTATCCGCCGCAGGCGCTGCCGCTGCAGATCGCCACCGCGACGCCTGTTCCGAACGGCCTGGTCGTTCCGCGTCCTCTCGGCGAGTACCGCCTTCGGGCCGGAATCAGGGGAACGAACGTTGACGCCCGAATCTACTTCGGAACCCCGAAGCCGTCTGGCGAGCTGCGCGCGGCGGCACAGCGCCAGCTGAACCAGCTCGCCGTAGCCGCCGAGCGCGTGACGATCTTCGCTCGTCCGACGATCATCGGCGAGGAGCCGGTTATTGTCTACGGATCGGTCGATAGCGGTCGGGCCGGCGAGGAGGTCACGATTCAAGCCAAGGACTGCGGCAGCGACTTCTTCCGAGTGTTCGCGGGGACGACGACGCGGGACGGCGGCGGCTGGTCGACGGTGATCTTCCCGAGAATCAACACAACGCTCCGCGCCGTTTGGAAGGACAGCGCAAGCGGGCAGGTTGGCGTCCGGTTTCGGACGCCGATTTTCATCGACCGGCAGAGGCAGGGAGCCGGATTCAGGGTCGGCGTGTTCGGAGTTCGAAGAAGCTTCTGGCACAAGCGGGTTCTGGTTCAGCGCCGTCAGGGAGGCACCTGGAAGACCGTTAAGACGGTCGTGCTGACCGAGCCAGCCTGGACGAAGTTCAGCCTGTCGGTTCCGAAAGGTTCGTTCGTACGGGCTGTTCTACCGCTCTCGCAGGCGAGGCCGTGCTACCTCCCGGGGTTCAGCAGGACGTTGCGCACGTGAAAGTCCTGACTCGCGCCCACCCAACCTTTCGAGGCCTCACGCGCTCTTACCAAGTGACCGTGCAAGGCGACGACACCCTCGTCCGTCTGGCCCGCCGCGTCATCGAGGGCGACCCCGAATCGCTCGACAAACTGCTGCGCGAGCTCGAACCGCTCGTCGTCCGAACCGTCCGCCTGATCGTCGGCTCGGGATCGTGGGCGGCCGAAGACGCCGCCCAGGACGCGCTCCTCGATGTCGTCCGCGGGATCCAGACGCTGCGTGCACCCGAAGCCGTGAGGACGTGGGCGCTTCGCGTGGCGTCGACGAGGGCGATCAAGGTCGCGAGGCGGGAGCGGCTCCTCTCGCTTCGGCGGGCTGCACTCATCGACCCGGTCCTCGCGGTGGAGCCGGCCGACGGTCGCTCGGCGGCGCTGAAGGAGGCCTTCGACAGACTTCCGCCGAAGCTTCGCGCTATCGCCGTGCTCCGGTTGCACGTTGGGCTCAGCGAGGCGGAGACCGCAGGAGTGATGGGCTGCTCGCTCGGCACGGTCAAGTCCAACTTGCACGACGCCCGGAAGCGACTCGCAGCCTCACTCGGTGCGCGCGGCTTCGCCCCCGCGGCGTCCAAGCGATGCGTGGAGGAGATCGCCTGATGCCTACCGACAAGGAACCGCCCGTCGGTCTCGACGAGCTCGCGAAAATCCTCGAGAGCTACGAGGGTCCGCCGCAGCCAAGAGGAAAGCCGACGTCGGGTAGACAGCCGTCGAGGCCCGGACTTCGCCGGACAGGTGTCGTCGCCGCCGGCGCGTTGCTCGTCGGAAGCGGCCTCGGGTTCGGTTTCGCGAGCTCGCTCACCCCGAGCGGGAGCGCTGGAACGCCCTTTGCGGGCACGGGATTCCTGCCGGTGCGGGGCTGGTCCGTCATACAGTCCGGCACGGTCGACGCGAACGGCGCCTCGCGGGCGATCGCGGCCAACGTCCCGCTGCGGCCAGAGGACGACCTGCAGGACGTCCCGTACGCGACGCTCGAGTCACTGCCTGCCGGCGGTGTCGTGATCGTCGCAACGTTCACAACGCGTGGCGACCCGGGAGCGGACTTCGCGTATCCGGTACGAGTGCTCCCGCTGACGATCGCGGCCGCGGTTCCTGCCACGGGAGACCGGCTGCCCGTCCCACGCGAGCTCGGTCAGTACCGCCTTCAGGCGGGCGTCGGGGGGACCAACGTGGACGCGCGCCTGTACTTCGGAAGCGCACAACCCTCGTCGCGGCAACTCGCCGCCGCCCAGCGTCAGCTCAACCGCTTGTCCGTCGCGTCCGACCGCGTGACGATCTTTGCGCGACCGACCATTGCCGACACGACTCCGGTCACGGTCTTCGGGTCGGTCGACAACGGCAGAGCCGGAGAGGCCGTCACGATCCAGGCGAAGGACTGCGGCAGCGACTTCTTCCGCGTCTTCGCCGGGGCCGAGACGCGAGACGGCGGCGGTTGGTCGACGCTCGTCTACCCTCGGATCACCACGACGCTTCGAGCCATCTGGAACGACTCCGCGAGCTCGCAGGTCACGATTCGCCGGCGGGCAAGCGTCTTTTTCGACAAGTTGCGACGCGGAAGTGGCTTCAGGGTCGGTGCCGGCGGCATGCGGAGCTTCTGGCGGAAGAAGGTCGTCATCCAGCGCCGTCAAGGCGGTGACTGGAGACACGCGAAGACGGTAGTGCTCAGCGACTCGCTGGGCGGCGGAACCCCCAACTCCGGAAGCTGGTCTCAGGCCGAGTTCACGCTCTCGGTCCCGAAGGGCACCCTCATCCGCGCGGTCGTGCCACTCTCGGAGGTGCGCCCCTGCTATCTCTCCGGCGTCAGCCGGACGGTGCGCACGTGAGCGGCGACGACCGCAGCGCCGAGCTCGCGAATCGCCTGCTCGCGAACGTCGAGACCGTCGTCCTCGGGAAGACGGAGGAGATCAAGCTCGTGCTCTCGGCGCTCCTTTGCGGCGGGCACGTGCTCCTCGAGGACGTGCCGGGGACTGCGAAGACCATCCTCGCCCGCGCGATCGCCGGGTCGATCGAGGGGGCGACGAACGCGCGCATCCAGTGCACTCCTGACCTCCAGCCGACGGACGTCACCGGGCTCTCCGTCTTCGACCAGCGCCAGCGCGACTTCGAGTTCCGGCCGGGGCCAGTGTTCGCGAACGTCGTCCTCGTCGACGAGATCAACCGCGCGATGCCGAAGACGCAGTCCGCCCTGCTCGAGGCGATGGCCGAGCAGCAGGTGACGATCGACGGCGTCACGCGCGCGCTCCCCGATCCCTTCCTCGTGCTGGCGACCGAGAACCCGATCGAGCAGGAGGGGACGTTCCCGCTGCCGGAGGCGCAGCTCGACCGCTTCTTCCTCCGCACCGCGCTCGGCTACCCCGGCGAGGACGAGGAGGTGCAGATCGTCGAAGAGCAGCTCCGGGTGCACCCGCTCGCCCGGCTGCGGCCGGTTCTGACGCTCGAGGAGGTGAAGGAGCTCAGGGATGCCGTGCACGACGTCTACATCGACCCGCTCGTCCGCCGCTGGGTGATCCAGCTCGTGCGCGCGACCCGCGTCGCCGAGGGAGTCGCGATCGGCGCCTCCGTCCGCGGGAGCCTCGCGCTCGAGCGCGCGACCCGCGCCTGGGCGCTCCTGGATGGACGGGAGTTCGTGACTCCGGTGGACGTCGAGAGCCTCCTGCTCCCGGTCGTCATGCACCGGATCGTCTTCGCGCCGAGCTTCGTCGCGGAGGCGAGGGAGATCGGCTGGACGGAGGCGGCGGCCCGTTTCCGCGAGCAGTGCCTCACGCTCGCGCCGCGGCCCGGGGCGGGACTCGAAGCCGGGCTGGAGGCCGCCGTCCAGTCCGCGTGACGACGAGAGGAGGAGACCGGTGATGCGATCGGCGCAGTGCGGATTCGGGGTGCTGTTCGTCCTGCTCGCAAGCGCCCTCGGCGTGGGGCATTGGATCGGTCCGAGCCCAGGCAGCGCGGCGTCCGGCGCCGACACGGTGACGCTCCTCTTCAGTCAGTACCGGAACGTCAACGGGGTGCTCGTGCTCGTGTTTTCCGGGACCGTGAGCAACGGCACGGCCGGCGAAGAGGTGGAGGTCGTCGGCCAAGACTGCGGCGTACAAGGGTTCCGTCTCATCGGAGGAACGCGAACGCGGGCGGGCGGCGGCTGGCAGGTTCAGAACCCGGAGCAGATG
>JACCWU010000079.1 GCA_013697465.1 Actinomycetota bacterium
CCTCAACCGTGCCTACGCGGTCGCTCAGCCAGGCCAGACGGTTCAGGTCGCAGGCGGGACGTATCCCACACAGAACATCGACTGGCGTCCGGGCCGTGATCAGGCCTCCGCGGTCGTGTTTCGCCCCGCCGGTCGGGTGACGATCGACGGTCACCTCAAGGTGTGGGCCTCGGGCGTCCACATCGCCGGCAAGGCAACGGGCACCGTGACGGACTGGCGCTCGCGGACCTACTCGATCAGGGTGACAGGGGATACAGCGGTGCTCGGAGACTCGGCCTCGCAACATCCGAGAAACGTCACGCTCGAGGGCGTCGACACGGGCTCGCTAGGCACTTACACGGCTGAGACCGTGCTCGTGCGAGACATCGACGCTGGGCCGGTCGTCCAAGGCGCGGCGTGCAACCGCCCTCAGCCGGTGATAGGCGCGAACGTCGACGCCGAGTTGTTCAATCCGCGAAATGTCACGTGGGAGCGAGTCGTGTTGCACGGCTTCGACCGCGACCAGGCGGCCGCCGAAGCCGACTGCCATACAGGCGGCCTCTTCATCGTCAACGGTTCGAATATCACGATCCGCGAGAGCGTGTTCGCAGAGAACATCGTCTACAACATCCAGGTGCAGAACTACTTCGGCCGGCCGGCCCGAAACGTGCTCATCGAGAACTCGTGGTTCGGATGCCCGGTGCTCGCGGGCAACGAGGCAGCAACCAAGACGTGCAACGGACAGGCCTCGCTCCAGTTCAACGCCCAATCGGCATTCTCCGATTGGCTCGTCCGCTTCAACAGCTTCGCGAGCCTCTATGCGGCCGGGGGCGAAGGCTCGTACTCGAACATTCGCTTCGTGGGCAACGCCGGCCGTGCTCCGGGCTCGAACGTCTGCCGGGGCACCGGCGTCAGCTTTCGGAAGAATGCCTGGGCGGCCGGAACCTGCAGCGCCAGCGACATCCTCCTCACCTCGCTGCCGTTCGTGAATAGCTCGCCCGGGCAGGAAGACCTGAAGTTGCGACCGAAGACGCGAGCGGCCGGACTCGTGGTCGGTTCTGACCCGGATTTTCGCATCGCCTCGGACATCGAGCACCGAATGCGGCCAGTTCGGGCAGGGCGTGACGCCGGAGCTGCGCAAATCGAATCCGCAGAGATCGTCCCCGGCGGTGCAATCGGGACCGTCCGTCTGAAGGTGAGCCGCCAGAAGATGATCGCCTTCTACGGCCGACCGCGGCGGAGCTCGATCCGGTCAGGAATCAGAAGTGACAGATACCGAGCTCACGGAGGGACGCTCTGGCTTCGGTACCGGGGCAGTCATGTCGTCGCGGTTGGCACTACGAGTGGCTACTACACAACCCGGGGCGGGATCGGCCCTGGCTCGAGCGTACGCGATGCGCAGCGCCTGCTCGGAGTCAGCTGGGACGCATGCCGAGGTCTCTACCGGCGGGCCGTCGGCGGCGGGGTCCTCTACATCAAGACCAACCGCGCGCGGCGAGCCGTCGTCACGGTTTCGAATGTCGCCCGCTCGGCCGAGGAGCCGTGCTCGCCGGAGCGCTGACGGACGAGCGTTATAACGCTCGCATTGCGACCCGACCACTCGGTGCTAGTCCAGACCGATAGCCGGACGACTGGCGTTGGTGCGCACGGGTGGGCACCAGACGGACTGCGGGTGCTCATGCTGGTCGAGAACGAGCCGGTGCCACTCGACCGCCGTGCCTGGATGGAGTGTCGCACCCTCGCGCGCATGGGGTACCACGTCACCGTCATCTGCCCCCATGGTGTGACCCGCGACCACGAGCCTTACGTCAGGCTCGACGGCGTCCACATCTACCGCTACCCGCCACGAATGAGCGGGGGCGGCGCGCGCGGCTACCTGGTCGAGTACGGCTCGGCGCTTCGGCACATCCGCCGGCTCGTCCGGCGACTTTCGGCCCTGGAGCCGTTCGATGTCATCCACCTGTCGAACCCGCCCGACGTGCTCTTCCTCGCAGTCCTGTCCCTGCGTCGCCGAGGCGCTCGCCTCGTCTTCGATCATCATGACCTCGTCCCCGAGCTCTACGCGTCGCGTTTCGGTGGGCGCCGCGGCCTGCTCTATCGTCTTGCCGTCCTTTGCGAGCGCGCGTCGATAGGGATCGCGGACGTCGTCATCTGCCCAAACGAGTCGTACCGGCGGATTGCGATCGAGCGCGACCGGAAGGCGCTCGAGGACACGTTCATCGTGCGCAATG
>JACCWU010000128.1 GCA_013697465.1 Actinomycetota bacterium
GAGTACCGGAGCCAACTGCGGCTCGAGCTCAAGCGCTACGTCGCCTGGCACGCACGGCAGGTTCCGAAGCCTTCGAGGTCGGCCGACGCGGAGTTCTTCGCGTTCCACTCCGATGAGTGCGACCGCATCTTGATCGAGGCCGACCACGATCCAGCGGTGCGCGCGGCGATGCTCGCCGTGAGGGCGCTGCTCTCACGCGGCCGATTGCTGCGCGGCGTTCAGCGCCGCCTGTCCGAGTAACATCGGCCGAAGATGACCACAGGCCCCGGGTCACTGTCGGCACAAGCCCCCGCGTGCCGGCTATGCGGTGCACCGCTCGGTCTGACCGTCGTCGACCTCGGCATGTCTCCGCTCTGCGAGAGCTACCTGAGGACGGATCAGCTGCGGCAGATGGAGCCGTTCTATCCGCTGCACGTGCTCGCGTGCGAGCGCTGCTATCTCGTCCAGCTCGAGTCGTTCGTACCGGAGGCGGAGATATTCGGCGAGTACGCGTACTTCTCGGCCTACTCGATCTCTTGGGTCGACCATGCCCGCCGCTTTGTCGAGTCCATCCGCACCCGCCTGAGTCTCGGGTCGGATGACCTCGTGGTCGAGCTGGCGTCGAACGACGGCTATCTGCTCCAGCACTTCGTGGGCACCGGTGTTCCGATCCTCGGGATAGACCCGGCGGCGAACGTCGCGCTCGCTGCCGAGGAGCGCGGTGTGCCATCGCTCGTGGCGTTCTTCGGCCGCGACGTGGCGAGCGAGCTCGTTGCGGACGGGAAGCAGGCGGCGCTGATCGTCGGGAACAACGTGCTCGCGCAGGTTCCCGACCTCAACGACTTCGTCGCCGGGGTGAAGGTCCTGCTCCGCGCGAACGGCACGGCGACGTTCGAGTTCCCGCACCTCCAGTGCCTGCTCGACGGGCTCCAGTACGACACGATCTACCACGAGCACTACTCCTACTTCTCCTTCGCCGCCAGCGACGAGGTGCTCAGGGCGCACGGGCTCGCGATCTACGACGTCGAGGAGCTCCCGACGCACGGCGGCTCGCTCCGCGTGTACGCGCAGCATGCGGACGGCCCGCACCAACTCAGCGAGGCGGTCGACGAGCTCCTGGCTCGCGAGGAGCGGGACGGACTCCGCTCGCCCGACCGGTACGCGCGGTTCGCGGAGGAGGTCAAGGAGTCGAAGCGGGCGCTGCTCGACCTGCTCATCTCCCTCAGGGGGGAAGGCAAGCAGGTTGTCGGCTACGGCGCGCCGGGCAAGGGCAACACGCTTCTCAACTACTGCGGCATCCGCACCGACCTAATCGACTACACGGTCGATCGGAACCCGTACAAACAGGGGCTCTACACACCGGGCACGCACATCCCGATACATCGTCCCGAGAAGATCGCCGAGACGAGGCCGGACTACGTCGTGGTGTTTCCCTGGAACCTGTTCGACGAGATCTCGGCGCAGCTCTCGTACGTCGCGGAGTGGGGGGCGAAGCTCATCGTGCCCATCCCCGTCGCGAGGGTTGTCGAACCGGGCCGCTCGGGCCTATTGGGCGACGGGATGGCCGACATCGAAAATATCAGTCCTTGACAGCGGTCAGGTATCGTGTGAAATGCGATAACCGTCCGGCAACCGGGCGGGAACTGCGGTTCCGGGGAGAAGATGATGAGTATTGCGGCTGGCCACGGGTACGTGGCACTCTTGTGAAGGTCGTCCTGTTCTGCGGTGGCCTCGGTGTCCGAATGGGCGACGAGACTCAGCGTACGCCCAAGCCAATGATCAGCGTGGGTAACCGACCAATCCTCTGGCACATCATGAAGTACTACGCAGCCTGGGGACACAGCGACTTCGTCCTCTGCCTCGGGTACAAAGCCGACTCGATCAAGGAGTACTTCCTCACCTACAACGAGGCGTTCTCCAACGACTTCGTCCTCTCGAACGGCGGCCGTGAGCTCCAGTTGCTCGGCTCGGACATCTCGGACTGGCGGATCACCTTCGTGGATACAGGGACGCAGGCCACGATCGGGGACCGGCTGCTCGCGGTCGCGTCTCACCTCGGTGAGGACGAGTACTTCCTCGCGACGTACGGGGACGGGTTGACCGATGCACCCCTCGACGACATGGTCGACCGGCTCGTCGCGTCCGACAAGAGCGGGCTCTTCCTCTCGGTGCGGCCGCAGTTCAGCGCACACGTCGTCGACCTAGAGGACGACGGCGCCGTCCACTCGATCGAGGATATCCAGC
>JACCWU010000191.1 GCA_013697465.1 Actinomycetota bacterium
GCTACCTGCCGGAGCGGGTTCAGCAGGGAGCGGAGACCGCCGTCGCCGCGCTCATCGTCTTCCTCGCGGTGCGGCTCCTCGTGCGCTGGCGCCACGGCTACTTCGATCTGCACGCCCATCCGCACCCCGAGCAGCAGCACCGCCACAAGGTGCGCACGCCCCTCGGGGCGTTCGGGGTAGGGCTCGTCCACGGAATGGGAGGCAGCGCCGGCATCGGTGTTCTGCTTCTGGCGTCCATCCCGTCGGAGACGGTCGCCGTCGCTTCGCTGCTTCTGCTCGCGCTCTTCACGGCCATTTCGATGGCGATCGTGACCGCCGGTTTCGGCCTGACCCTCTCGGCCCGTCCCGTTGCAACCGCCGTGACGTCCGCGATTCCGGCGATTGGCTGTGTCAGCCTCGCCTTTGGGGTCTGGTATGCAGCGGCGGCCTGGAGCCTCGCGCCCTATCCGTTCTAAGTAGGTCTCGCGCTGCCGGCGCTCTAGCCGAACGTGAAGGCGTACGCTTCCACGCCGCGGGAGAAACGGAGCTCGAGCAGTCCGCGGCGAAACCTCCGGAACTCGGCCAGCATGTACAGCCGAGGGGTGCCGGACACGTGCACCGTGCGCTGGCGTTGTCCGTCCACGAGAACCTCGACCTCTCCCTCGCCCGCAAGCACGAGGAAGACGTCATTCGCCTGGAAACGCAGCCGCAGGCGCGCGTCAGCGCCGGCGACGATGCGGGCGGGCTCGACCGTCCACCGACCCGCATACGAGAGCTCGTCAGGTCCGAGGCGACGCGTGGCGAAGCGATAGGAGGCCTCTTCGTCGAAGATGACGCCGCCGCCGGCGAAGCGGTCGAGTCGCGCGTAGCCGAGGTAGGACTCGGGAGTCGTGATCACGCTCGGCGTCTCGTCCTCGACCGAAGTTCGCGGGACCTTCACCTTCTCGCCGAGAAGCCGCCGGATGAAGCTCTCGGTCTCACTGTAGGCGCCCTCGCCGAAGTGCGTGTACCGGACCCGGCCGCTCTTGTCGATGAGGTACTTCGCGGGCCAGTAGTCGTTGTCGTACGCGCGCCAGGTGGCGAAGTCGTTGTCGAGCGCGATGGGGTAGCGCAGCCCGAGCCGCGTGGTTGCGGAGCGGACGTTGTCCGGGACTCGCTCGAAGGCGAACTCAGGTGAGTGGACGCCGACGATCGCGAGTCCGGCGCTCCGGTACGCCTTGTCCCACGCCTTGAGGTGGGGCAGCGTACGGATGCAGTTGATGCACGAGTAGGTCCAGAAGTCGACGAGCACGACCTTCCCACGCAGCGCCGCGATCGACACGGGTCGCCCGCCCGGCGTGTTCAACCAGAGCTTGATTCCACGGAACGCCGGCGCCCGCGGTGTCGCGGAGGCATCGGCGCCGAGTGCATTGCCGGAGCCCGTAAGCCCGCGCAGCTCGCGCCGCACCGTCGAGTTGCGCTCGACCCTCTCCTGGAACGACGTTCCGTACGCCGGGAGTCTGGTCGTGATCTCCTGATCGAGGCCGAACGCGATTGCGAGCGCTCCCACTCCCAACAGGACGCCAGCGGCCCTCCGGGTCGCCCCGGCGTGCGTGCGGAGGAGGCCTACTGCAGCGGTCAAGCGCTGGCCTCCGATCGCGATCGCGAGCATGGGGACGGCCGTGCCGACTGCATATGCGCCCGTGACCAGGATGATCCGGATCCCGATCTCTCCGCTCGCCGCGAGCACGCTGATCGCCGCGAGCACGGGCCCTGCGCAGGGAACGAAGACGAGACCGAGGCTCGCGCCGAGCAGGAGGCCACTGCCGCCTGTCGAGGGGCGACGCCGCGTCAGGACGAGCAGTGGGCGCTCGAGGAGCCACGCGACACGGCGCGAGAGCAGGCTTGCAGCGAGGACCAGGATGGCCACGATGGCCAAATCGCGCAGGAGATCCTCGGGGAGCCCGAGTGCGCTCAGCAGCGCTCCCCCCGCGAGCGTGAACACGGTGAACGAAAGAACGAGGCCCGCGACGATCACAAACGCACGTCGGCGGTCGGTGCTCGTCGCGCTGCCGGCGACGATGATGGGCAGCACCGGGAGGACACACGGCGAAAGCGAGGTGACGACGCCGGCGAGGAACGCGATCCCGAGGAGGATCAGCATGGGGCAAGCGTAGGGCTCTTTCCTTACGTGGTCATGAATTCCGTCGGGGGCAAGGCGCTAGGCTCTTCGACCGTGGAGCAACTCCTCACCGTGGACGACGCCGAGCGCCTTGCCGAGGCCGCCGTTCCGCCGGACGCCTGGGGCTACATCGCGGGCGGCGCAGGGGACGAGCGCACGCTTCACTGGAACCGAGAGGCGTTCTCGCACTTTCGCCTCCGGCCGCGGGTTCTCGTCGACGTGTCCTCGGTCTCGACGGAGACGACCGTCCTCGGCACCCCGGTCTCGATGCCCGTCCTCGTCGCGCCCATGGCGTTCCAGGCGATCGCGCACGAGGAGCACGAGCTCGGCATGGCACGCGGAGCGGCCGACGCGGGGACGCTGATGTGCCTGTCGACCGTCGCGACGGCCACGCCGAGCGACGTGGCTGCGGCCGCCCCGGGCGGCGCGCGCTGGCTCCAGATCTACGTGTTTCGCGACCGCGAGGTGAGCGACGACGTGATTGCGCAGGCGCTCGAAGCGGGATTCTCGGCGCTCGTGCTCACGGCCGATCTTCCGGTCTACGGGATCCGGCACCGGGAGACACGGGCGGGTTTCGGCGTTCCCGAGGCCGGCGTCCCGGCGATCGCCGCCGCGCGCGCCCGGCACGCCGGAGACGAGCATCACGCCCTCCACCTGCTGGACTCGGGGCTCGAGTGGGGCTACGTCACGGAGCTCCGCGAGCGCTGGAACGTCCCCGTGGTCGTGAAGGGGCTCGTCACCGCGGAGGACGCGCTCCTCGCCTGCGAGCACGGGGCGTCGGCCGTGGTCGTGTCGAACCACGGCGGACGTCAGCTCGACGGCGCCATCGCGTCGCTGGAGGCACTTCCGGAGGTGGTCGAGGCGGTGGGCGACCGGGCCGAGGTGTACCTCGACGGCGGGGTCCGAAGAGGGGCCGACATCCTGATGGCCCTGGCGCTGGGAGCGCGAGCAGTTCTCGTCGGCCGGCCGGCGCTCTTCGGGCTGGCCTTCGGCGGGGCGAAGGGCGTCCAGCAGGTGCTCGAGATCTTCCGCGACGAGACCGAGAACGCACTCGCACTCCTCGGGTGCCGCTCGCCTGCCGAGGTCGTGCGCGCCCACGTTACGAGGGCCTGAGCGCATGGGCATCGCCGAGCTAACACGCAACGCAGTTCACGTACTTCCCGAGGGGGCGCTCGAGGACAAGCTGGAAGCTGGCCGGCCGCTGCGGGTGAAGCTCGGCATCGACGTCACCGCGCCGGACATCACGCTCGGAAACGGGATCCCACTCCAGCGCATGGCGGCGTTCCAGCGCGAAGGGCATGTCGGCGTCCTCATCGTCGGCGACTACACGACCCGGATCGGCGACCCGTCGGGGCGCTCGGCCTCGCGTCCGATCCTCTCGGACGCCGAGATCGACCGGAACGCCCAGCGGTTCGTCGAGCAGGCGTCCACCATCATCGACCCGGACCGGACCGAGGTTCGGTTCAACGGAGAATGGCTGGCGAAGCTCGACTTCGCGGAGATTCTCCGCCTCACGCGGACGACCACAGTCGCGCAGATTCTCGAGCGCGACGACTTCGCGAAGCGCCAGCGTGCGCGCGAGCCGATCTCCGTCTCCGAGCTCCTCTACCCGCTGATGCAGGCATACGACTCGGTCGCCGTCGAGGCCGACGTCGAGCTCGGAGGAACGGACCAGCTGTACAACCTGTTGGCCGGTCGGGAGGTCATGCAGGCCTACGGCCTGGAGCCACAGGTGGCTCTCACCGTGGAGTACCTCGTGAGCTGGGACGGGGAGGGCATGAGCGCGTCACGTGGGAACTACATCGGCTTGAAAGAAGCTCCCGAGGAGCAGTTCGGCAAGGCGATGCGGATTCCGGACGAGCTTCTGCCCCAGTGGTACCGGCTCGTCATGGAATCGGAGGACACGCTCGCCAGTGACCCGTTGCAGGCGAAGCTCGCCCTCGCCCGCTGGGTCGTCACGCGCGCACACGGCGCAGATGCCGCCCAGCTGGCGGAAGCACACTTCACCCGTGTCGTGCGCGAGGGAAGGGCACCGGAGGAGGTGTCCGAGGTCGAGCTCCCGCCGGGCGATCCCGTCCACCTGCCTGCCGCGCTGGCCGAATGGTTCGGGCTGTCGACGAGCGAGGCGCGCCGACTGATCGCTCAGGGCGGCGTCAGGGTCGACGGTGGGCTGGTCGGTGAGCTCGACGTGCCGCGGACGAGCCTCGGAGGCGCCTTGATCCAGGCCGGGAAACGGCGTTTCGTGCGGGTTGCATCGACCTGACGCGCAGCGGCTCGGTTGAGCCAAATCGGCCGGTTGACACCCTGAACCCGTCTGGTACCATCCTCAAGCCGCCCGAGACGGGCGACAACGGAAACCCTGTCACTCGACCACTGGAGCGCCTTCGAGCGAGCGGATACGACCTCTGTATCACTGTTCCGAGGGCCTCTGGCGCGAGTCGGAGGCTTTTTGTTGTCACCGCAAGTGGCACGGTCTTTGAAAACTCAACAGCGTTGAACGTCGAGACCTCTCGCAGGCGGCGGCATACTCTTGCCGGCTGCGTGAGGCCAAACCTGTCAACCCCTTTGTCTCATGGCCGCTCGGCGGCGTGCTCTTCGAGCGCGCTCGTCTCGCGGCAGTGGGGTTAGACGATTGAGCGTCAAGCTCACGGAAAGAACTGTCCTCGGCTCGGTTACGAGCTCGAGGGCGATTGGTTCCTTCACGGAGAGTTTGATCCTGGCTCAGGACGAACGCTGGCGGCGCGCTTAACACATGCAAGTCGAGCGAGAACCGGGGCTTCGGCCCCGGGGACAGCGGCGAACGGGTGAGTAACACGTGGGTAAT
>JACCWU010000197.1 GCA_013697465.1 Actinomycetota bacterium
TCCGCGCGGCGGGTGATCGACAGCTACCGGCCCAAGCTCGTCGCCTGGTACTGATGCCGCTTCTCACCGCCAACCTGATCTCGGAGTGGCGGCGAGCGCTCGTCTCCGAGCTTCAGACCGCTTTTCCGGGTGCGGAGGTAACGAGCGGGCGCAGAGCCGGTGTCAGCAGAGAGCTACGCATCGCGGTCTTCTTCGACGGCCACCGCGAGACGCCTGACCGGGTAGTGGTCGCGCGCACGGTCATGATCGTCCGCTACTGGCCTGCCCATGCCGCCGATACCCCTGCCGATCCCAGCGAGCTCGAGCAAGCGGCCTACGACCTGATGCGCCTCCTGCAGGATCGCCAGAAGCAGATCGAGCTGGCCGTGGACGATCTCTGGTTCTTCCGCGTCGAGTCCGTCGTCACCGACGAGGATCCCGAGGAATGGGGCGTCGAGGCGCGTCTCCTGGGCTTCGCGAAGAACGTGGCGGCCATCGCGTGATCTCGGCGAAGGTCAACGTCGTCGGCAACTGGGGCGAGGACTTCGCCAAGCGCGTGAACGTGAGAGTGAAGGACGAGCTCGCCGAAGCGACCGAGGAGGGAGCGCGCGTCGCGAGCGCGGCAGCTTCCTCCCGCCGGAGAACCGGGCGAATGGCTGAGATGGAAGTCCTGCCGGTGAAGGGGACGCCTACAGGCTGGACGGGCGGGTTCAAGAGCCGCGCCTGGTATGCCGGTTTTCAGTCACGCGGCACGAGCGGCGGTATCACGCCGCTGGGGTTCCTCGAGAAGGGGCGCACCGAAGCTCGCAAGAGCCTGATTGCGCGACTGAACCGCCTGTCCTAGACGCCGATAGGCGGAGCCGATGGCTCAGGAAGTCACCTTCGAGTTCTCGGCTGGGAAGCACGGCCAGTTTCAGGCGCACCGTCCCGACGGCTCGGTGATTCTCGTAAAGGCCGGTGAGCCGCGGACGGTCAGTGATCCCGTTGAGATCGCGATCCTCGACGCCGCTCCCAACTTCGTACGCCGCGTGAAGGAGAAGGAGAGCTAATGGCCGGCCACTCCGGGCAGTTCTACATCCTCGGCATCGGTCGCCAGACGGTCAAGGGCACGCCGCAGACGACTAACAAGTTCCGCATGCGCCTGACGGGCGGGGCGGTCGTACCGGACGTGCAGGTGCTCGACCTCCCCGAGACCGACTCCTCGATCCAGCGCTCGCGCGCCGTGAAGGGCGGACAGCTTCTCGGAGGAGCGATCGAGGGGTTCATTCGCTCGGACGAGATTTCCTTCCTCGCCTACGGTGCTCTCGGGGCGTCAGCGGTAACAGGGGCAGGCCCGTACACGCACACGGCCACTGCCGCGGCAGCACCGCCCTACTTCACGCTCTACTCCGTCTACGACTCGACGGCGCTCGTGGACCAGTACATCGACTGCCGCATTCCCGAGCTGACGATTCGCGGAGGAGGCGGGCAGGCGCTCGGCTACTCGGCGGGCTTCCAGGGGATGACAACTGTTCACGGCGCGACAGATCCGGGAACCCCCGTTCCCTCGGCAGTCGAGCCGCTCGTCTATCCAAACGTCACAGTGACGCTCGCTGGTTCGGCGGTGGCGGACATCGTCGAGAGCTTCGAAGTTACGTCCTCCAAGAACGTCGCGGTCGTGCAGGGTGACACCGGAGTAGCGCCGTCTGCTGTCGAGCTCGGGCGCTGGAGCGTTACCGGGACGATGACGATCCTCTTCGAGACGGATGCCAAGTGGCGCCTGTGGACGACGGGCTCGACCTCCGGGACGACCGCCTCGACCTCGCTCTCCACGGAAGCCCTGACGATCACCGCCACCCGCTCCGCCTCGGACGAAGTGTCGATGGTGATGACCCTCGTCGAGCTTCGCCAGATCGGGCTCACCCCCGATCCCTCGGGCGAGCCTCTTCGTATGACCTACGCATTCTCTGCGCAGCCGCAGGCGACGATCGCCAACACCTTCTCGGTCGTTAGCAAAAACAACATCTCAACGCTGTAGATGGAGCTCGACGAGGTGAAGCTGCTTCGTCTCAAGCTCAAGGCGGCGAAGGGGTTGCTACGCGACCTGACCATCGCCTGCGCTCGTGCCGAGGAAGCGCTCGAGCGTGAGGCCCATAACGCACAGCCCAAGGAGGCACAGCGTGACCAAGGCGAAGCCAGAATCCTCGTCGCTTAGCGCCTGGCAGGCGCGAGGCGAGCACACGATTACCTGTCCCTCAGGGCAGCGGCTCAAGATCCGCATCCCCGGTATCGGGACGCTGCTGGAGAAGGGCGACCTCCCCGAAGACCTGCTCGACCTGGCGCTTCTCGAGCTGACGAGCGACGGCGGGGCCGCGGGTGCTCTCGCCGCCGAGTTCTCGGCCGGGAACGGTGACAAGACGAAGGCGCTCGAGCGGATCCGTCAGTTCGGAGAGTTCCAGCGTCACCTCGTCAGCTTCGCCGTAAAGGCCGTTGAGACGGCTCCTAACGAGTGGGAAGCGGTGACCCTAACCCCGGAGTCCATGACGGACGGATCGCTCCCAGAAGACGACCTGGCGCTTGTCGCCGAGATCGTCCAGCGCCTCCGGGCCCACGACGCGAAAGGGGTGAGGATCGGCGTCGAGCCTCTCGATCGCTGGGCCATGTTTCGTGAGACCCACGCTGGAATCCCGTGCGGTGAGGATTGCGAGGGGTGTGCGAAGCTCGTCGCAGCCTTTTCCTCGACTGACGTGGGCGACGTGTGAGTGCTGCGGCTGGGAAGGCGAGGATCCGGTGACCCAGTGGCTCATCGAGGAGGCCGCGTTTCTCGCGCTCGATCTCTCGGAGGCGAAGGCGCAGCGCGAGGCCGTGCAGGATGTAGCTCAGGAGTCGCGGTTGCAGGACATGGCT
>JACCWU010000198.1 GCA_013697465.1 Actinomycetota bacterium
AGCGTCCCCTCGTCGATCCTCGTGAGGAGCAGGAGATCCTCGACGAGCCGCTGCAGGCGAGCATCTTCGTCCAGCACGATCTCCGCCAGATCCTCGGTGCTCGTTTGGTCCGGATGCGACAGGGCGACTTCCGCATGCTGACGGATGGTCGCGACGGGCGAACGGAGCTCATGCGAGGCATCGGACACGAAACGTCGCTCCCGCAGTCGCCCCGCCTCGAGCCGGGCGAGCATCCGGTTCATCGTGGCTGCCAGTCTGAAGATCTCGTCGTTCCCCCCCGGCGCAGGGAGCCGACGGTGGAGCTCTCGGCTCGAGATCGCGTCGACCTCCGCTCGGATCGCGTCCACGGGCGAGAGCGCACGCGCGACGACACGCCATGTCACGAGACCCACCACCAGGAGGAGCAGCGGGATGGCGATCACGAGCACGCGGGTCAGAGTTCTGGTCGCATCGGCGACGATCTCGAAGCTCCTCCCCACGATCACGGTCAACCGGCCGTCGGGACCGGACGAGGAGGCGGCGACGACGAGGAAGGGTTCGTCCAGAGGCTCTTGGTCCGGCGGAGACCGCGGCCCGATGATCCGCGTCTCCTCGGGATCGAGCCTCACCACCACCGGGCGGCCGGCGACGTTCGGGCTCGCCTGGACGACCGACCCGCTCGCGTCGAGGATCTGGACGAATTCTTCGTCCCCCTCTGGGTCTCCGAACGGCGCGAGGTCCGTGGGCGCACTCGATCTGAGCTGCTCCGTGAGCGATCCGGCCCGGAGGTCGGCGCTGGCCTCCACCTGCTCACGTAGCGACCGCTTCTGAAGGGCCACCATCGTAACCGCGGCCAGGACGAGGGCCACGCCCACGACCGCTACGGCAGCCGCGGTCGTCCGGACACGGATCGAACCCATCCGTTCCCGGACGGGCGGCCGGGGCCGGTCTGAGCCCTCACCCACCGTCGGCCGCCAATCGATAGCCGGCGCCGCGCACCGTCTCGAGCGCGGAGCGACCGAACGGACGATCGAGCTTGTTCCGCAGATGCCCGACGTACACCTCGACGATGTTCGGGTCTCCCTCGAAGTCGTAGTCCCAGACGTGCTGGAGGATGTCGGTCTTGGAAACGACCTCCCCTTTGCGGCGCAGGAGGAACTCGAGGAGCGCCATCTCCCGGGCCGTGAGCTCGATCGTGCTCTCCCCCCTCGATGCCTGCCGTGCTCCCGGATCGAAACGGAGATCCCCCGACTCCAGGACGGCGGGTCGCTCCCCGGCGCCTCGGCGGATCAGAGCCCGCAGCCGCGCAACGAGGACGACGAAGGAGAAGGGCTTCGTCACGTAGTCGTCCGCGCCGGTGTCGAGGGCCTCGGCCTCGTCGAATTCTCCGTCCTTCGCCGTCAGCATCAGGATCGGCGTCCACACCCCCTCTTCTCGGAGTGTCCCGCAGACCAAGTATCCGTTGAGCCCGGGCAGCATGATGTCGAGCACAATCGCGTCGTAGGGGTTCTCTCGGGCCATCCAGAGCCCGTCGGTCCCGTTGAGTGCGACGTCGGCTGCGAACCCTTCGGCCTCGAGCCCTTTCTTGAGCCCCGCGGCGAGCCGCTTCTCGTCCTCGACCACAAGCACGCGCATGCTTCTCCTCTCACGTTCCGCCACACATCCTTTCGGCTCAACCTGAACCTTTCCTGAAGGAACCCCATCATCTGCGGTAAGGTCAATACTCCCTGCCGGGTTTCAGTCTCCCTTCAGGAAGCGTTCTGGAGACTCAGGCGGAAGAGCTACCGACGATGCGGGGGCGGTGACGCAAGATCGATGGAAGACACGATGAATAGGAACGCGGACGCCGCGATCGTGCGAGCGGACATGAGCGCCTTCGAGTTCCACGAGGCGGCGTGGGAAGCATCTCTCAGTGAAACGTCGCCTCCGGACCCCTCCGCCCTTTCGGACCGTGCGCTGTACGTCGTGATGCGATACGAGGACCGGGATCTACCGTCCGCTACGCACGAGGTGCTGGAGGCGGAGTGCCGACGCCGCGGCATCCTGCTCGATGTCTTCGAGCGACTCATCGGGATGGCGCTGATGGCCATCGTCGCGATCAGCGGGCTCGCGATCGGATGGGTGCTCTTCGCGCGATAGAAGGGTGCGCGGAACCGCTCCGGAACAGCCGATGCCCGTTCGTTCTCTACGGCGTTCTCTACGGCACGTTCACGAACCGCACTGGTACAGCCTGCCATCGTTGTAGTCGCCGGGATCCGGAAGAACGCTGGGATCCCTCGCGCGGTCCGCCAGGCACAGGCGTCTCGGTGAGCCATCCGTGCCCGGAGCGAAGACGCGGGAAGTTACATCCCGCACCGCACCCACGGCGTGTTGATCTTCCTGACCAACTGCCCCTTCGATGCGGCTGTCGCGGGCCGTGCCACAGCGAGCAGCGAGCCGCTCAGGGCGGCGAGAAACTCTCGCTCCGGCGTTCGGATGTCGACGAGGTCCCTGCCGCGTGACGAGCCGGGCGCCGAGATCGCCTGCGCGGTACCGGACGCCAGCGCTGCGGTGTCGAGCGAGCCCGCTGGCCCCTGATCGCGCCCCTTCCGGCCGGGTGAGACTTCCTACGGCGAACGCGTGGGGTCAGGCGGACCCAAGCATCGGTATGATGCCGGGATGAGACGGATGACTCGTATCTTCATGCTGGGCGCGGTCACGTGCGCCCTCCTCCTGCCCGCACTCCCCGCACACGCCCGCTGGGAGGGACGCGTCGTCGCGAAGGACAGCACGAAGTATCCGAACACGCCGATCCCGGACCCGACGGGCATCGCGTACAACGCCCAGACGCGCACGTTCTACATCTCTGACGCGGAGGTGGATGAGACCCCCTCGCTCTGGAAGAAACGGAACCTGTTCATCGTCGGCAGGGGAGGCCGCCTCCAAGCGGCCAGAAGGCTGCGGTTGACGACCGAGCCCGAGGGGATCGCGTGGTGGGGGGCGAAGCGCTTCCTATTCGTGGCCGACGACGACCAGGACCTCAT
>JACCWU010000224.1 GCA_013697465.1 Actinomycetota bacterium
GCGACCGCGCCTCGGCGGCCTCCGGCTGGACGTATGGGAGCGACGACGTCATGGGCGGCCTGGGTCAGGTCCCGCTTGCGGGCACGTGCAACAAGCGGGACCTGACTCGGTTCAGCTCACTTCAGCCAGGCGTTGACCTTTGCGGCATTCGCCTTCACCCACTTCTCCGCCGCCTTGTCCGGCTTCATCCTGTCGCCGGCGATCCATTTGGCGACAAGGTTCTGGTCGGCATTCGACCACTTGAACTTCCGGAGCACCTTGACAGCGGGAGAGCCGCTCTGGACGAACTCCTTGCTGAAGAGCTTCTTCAACGGGGCCGCTGCGTACGCGCACCTGTACTTCTTCACGTCGCCGCCTTGGCTGCCGTCGTCCTGGCAGTTCTTGAAGCGCGGCGGCAGTTTCACCTCGGCGAGGTTGAGCTGCGCGTTGAGGTACTGCGGCGTCCACCAGTAGAAGATCACGGGCTTGCGCTGCTTGATCAGCTGTGAAAACCGAGCGACCTCCGCCGGCTCCGCACCCACGGTCACGTGCTTGAAGTCGAGCCCGAGTGCCTCGATGAGCTCCTTGTCCTTCTGCTGATAGGAGGGATCGCCGCCGAGGAACATTCCTTGGGAACCGGACTCGGCGCTCTTGAACACGTCCTCCTTGCCCTTGAGGCCCCGCCAAGTCTTGAACTGCGGGTACTGCTTCAGCAGGTACTTCGGGATGAACCAGCCGATGTGGCCGGTCAGGCCGTTCGAGCCGACGAAGACGACCGACTTCTGCTTCGCCACGTACTGGGTGAACTGGGCTGGGTATCCCCAGTCCTCGAGCACGGCGTCGACCTTGCCGTCCGCCATCGCCTGGTAGGCAGGGATCTCGGTGATCTTCGTGATCTTGACCGTGCAGCCGAGCCGCTTCTCGAGCACGTACTTCGTGACGTAGGTATTGGCCGTCGAGCCTGCCCAAGCTTGCTCGTTCAGCGTCACCGTGCCGCACGACTGGCTCGCTCCACCCAGGGCGCTGCCTGATGCGACGAGTCCAAACACGATGACTAACGACACGCCGAGTAGCAGCGTGAACCGTGCGCTTACCTTCGTGGACATCGAGCCCTCCTCCTTGTCGAACGATCGTCTGTTTCTCTTCCTCACTTGACTGCCTCCCTCCCTGCTCTTCGAGACGCCTGCGTCACGCGGTCGAGCGCGATGCCGAGCGCGAGGATTGCGATCGATGCCACGAGTCCCAACCCGAACTGGCCGCGCTGGAGGCCCTGGGCGACGAGGTATCCGAGCCCGGCCGAGCCGACGAGCCCCGCGATCACGACGACGCCGAGCACCATGATGATCCCCTGGTTCACGCCAAGCATGACAGCGTCGATCGCGAGTGGGAGCTTGACCTTCAGGAGTACTTGGCGGCGGGTTGCGCCGAACGCGCTCGCCGCCTCGACCGATTCCGGAGCGACGTCCCGAACACCTCGTTCGACCAGTCGTACGACCGCGGGGAATGCGTACAGGACGCTCGCCACGATGCCCGGTACGAACGAGATCGGCGTCAGGTAGACGAAGGGAATGATGTAGACGAATTGCGGCAACGTCTGCAGCACGTCGTTGATCGGCCGCAGGGTCTTCGAGACGGCTGTGCTCTCTGCTGCGGCGACGCCGAGTGCAACTCCGATGACGACCGTGAGCCCCGTTGCGACGAGAACCTGGGCGAACGTCTCCATCGCCGGCTCCCACATGCCGATTGCCCCGATGATCGTGAACATGGCCAACGTCACCACCGCGGGTCGTACGCCGCTGACGACGAAAGCGATCGCCGTCACACCAACGAGAGTCGTGAGCCAGGGAGCTTCGACCAGGAACTGCAGGAGTGGTTGAACGAGGTGGACGACGATGAAGTTCCCGAGCGGCTCCGTGAACGAGAAAACAATCGTGGTCGGGTCCTGGATGTAGTCGAGCAGAGCCTGGACATGCGCGAGGAGCCAGTCCTGAGCGGTTCTCGTCCCGGGAAAGATGGCGCCCGCTCCGAGGGCCTTCGCGAGTGCGACCGCGCCGAGAGTGCCGCCCACGGTTGCGACGGTGGCAAGCCTCAGTCTTCCGCGCCTCCTCTCGGTCAGATGGAAGTGCGTCGGATCCGTCCTGTCGGCCACCGCCTCCGTCGAACGATCGAGCGCCATGGCCATGACCACGATGGCCAGACCGCCGAGGATGGCAAGCGCCGGGTTCGAATACAGCCCACTCGTGACGACGTCGCCGAGGCCGCCACCTCCGATCAGGCCGGCGATGACGACCATCGAGAGGGCGAACATGATGGTTTGGTTGACCCCGAGGAGAAGCGTCCGCCGCGACAGTGGAAGCTGCACCTTGGACAACACTTGTCCGCGCGTCGAGCCCATCGAGGTCGCGGCCTCGACCGTGTTGACGGGTACGCCTCGAATGCCGAGCGCGGTGATGCGTATTGCCGGCGGGATCGCGTAGATCATGGTTGACACGACCGCGGCGCCTGGGCCCACCGAGAACAGGATGACGACAGGCACGAGGTACGCGAAAGTGGGCACGATCTGCATCGCGTCGAGCACCGGCGTGATCGCCTTGAGAAAACGGTTCGAGAGCCCCGCGAGGATTCCGATCGGTATCCCGACCAGGAGAGAGAGGCCGACCGCTGCGAGCATCAACGCAAGGGTCTGCATGCTCTCCGACCAGAGACCGGTAACCGCAAAAGTCGCAAGCGCGCCGACTACCCACGCGGCGGCGCGCCAGCCGCCGAACCGCAGGGCGATCAGGGTACTGGCAACCGCCGTCCCGACCCACGTCAGCCAGAGCAGCAACCTGCTGAACCAGTTGACCAGGTTGTCGACGAAGGTCGCGAAGCCGTCGAAAATGCCGAAGACGAAGCCCTGGTCCTCGGCATTTCGTTCGTCGATCAGCCAGGTCTGGAAAGCGTCGAGATGTCCCGTGAGAGCGTTCCATTCGAGCCGCTCAGGCCACGGGTACTCGAGCGCCCAAGCCCGATAGACGACGTACATCAGCGCGACGATCCCCGCGACCTGGACGAGCTTCCCACGCCACCAGGGGATGTGGGAGACGACGGGCGCGACGGTGAGCGGCTCGGCGACGACGGACGCCACGTCAGTCGTCCCGCTCGCCCGCGATCGAGAGCAGGACGGCCTCGCGGTCGACGATCCCGACGACGCTGCCGTTCTCCATCGCGCACACGGGCTTCTCGCTTGCGGCGAGCACCGGGACGGCTCGCCGCACCGTCGTCGTCACGTCCAGCTTGGGGCCGTCCAGGGGATCCTCGGGCGTGGGCTCCCGCATGATCCAGCGCAGGGTCAGCACGTGACTCCGCGGGATGTCGCGGGTGAAGTTCTCGACGTACTCGTCCGCCGGGGAGCCGACGAGCTCCTCGGGCGTGCCGAGCTGGACGATCGCTCCGTCGCGCATGATCGCGATCCGGTCGCCGAGCCGGAGCGCCTCGGGAAGGTCGTGTGTGATGAATACGGTGGTCTTGCCGGTCTCCTGCTGGAGCCGCTTCACCTCGTCCTGCATGTCGCGCCTGATCAGCGGGTCGAGGGCGCTGAAGGGCTCGTCGTAGAGCATCACGACGGGGTTGGCGGCGAATGCGCGCGCGACACCGACGCGCTGCTGCATCCCGCCCGAGAGCTGGTCAGGGAACCGGTCGGCGACCTCTTCGAGCCCCACGAGCTTCAGGACGTCACGCGCGCGGGCCTGCCTGTCTGCCTTCCCGACGCCCTGCACTTCGAGTCCGAACGCCACGTTGTCGATCACGCGGCGATGGGCGAGCAGACCAAAGTGCTGGAAGATCATCGAGACCGAGTGACGGCGGAGCGCTCGGAGCTCGGAGCGGCTTGCCTTCATCACGTCGCGACCGGCGATCTCGATCTCGCCTGCCGTGGGCTCGATGAGGCGGATGAGGGTGCGGACGAGCGTCGACTTCCCGGAGCCCGAAAGCCCCATGACGACGAACACCTCGCCGGGCCAGACCTCGATCGAGACATCGCGGACAGCCGCGACGCAGCCCGTCTTCTCCAGGAGCTCGCGCCGGGAGAGCTCCGCCTCGGGCGAGCCGATGATGCGGTCGGCGTGCGGGCCGAAGATCTTCCACACGCCGCGAGCCCTGATGACCGGCGCGGCGGCCGGCCCGTCGCCGCGGGGGTTGCTCGGCGGCGCGACGGTTTCCGTCGTCACCGGGTCAGGCGAGCCCGATCGTGGAGCCACGGCGCTGATATACGACGAGTATATTCCGCGCGGTCGTGACCGACTACTCGATGCTGATCGGCGGGCGGTGGGTCGAGAGCGAGTCGGGCGAGCGGACGACGGCCGAGAGCCCCGCGACCGGTGACCCGATCGGGACGGTTCCGGAGGGCACGCGGAAAGACGCGCGGAACGCGATCGCGGCCGGGAACGACGCGTCGCCGGGCTGGGCGGCGCTCTCCGCGTT
>JACCWU010000243.1 GCA_013697465.1 Actinomycetota bacterium
CCGCTCTGCGACGAGCCGGCGGAGGCGCGAAGCCAGAGGCACTCCTCGGGTCTGGATCCCGACGAGCGCAAGCTCGGCGGAGTCGTTCCGCTCGATCAGCTCGTGCGCGATCCGGGAAAGCGCCTTCGAGATCGCGTCCCCGTCCAACACGGGCGCCGCAGAGGCGCGGCCAGGGGAATGCCCAGGGACGTGTGTCGTCACTTCGCTCCTTTCCGGCCTCTCTGGACCGGGTTAAAGGGGTCGGGCCAGTCTAGCGAGCGCCCGTGACGCCGTGGCGCGTACCGGAATGGCGGGCGGTTCCACCTGTGCGGACCTCGTCGCTACGCCTGAGACGCTTGCGCAGCGCTCTTCGCACGCGCGCCCGAGCGGACGAGCTCCGGTTCGCCTCGCTCAGCGAACGGAATCTGCACGACGTCGAAGTCGCGCGGGACCACCGTGCTCGGGAAAAGCTCGCGGGCTTCCTCGACCACCTCGTGGCCGAAATACCGCGTCGAGAGATGGGTCAACGCAAGCAGTCGGACACCGGCTTCCCGCGCCGCGAGAGCCGCATCGCCCGCCGTGGAGTGCAACGTCTCGTGTGCGCGTACGCGTTCGTCGGCCAGGAAGGTCGCCTCGTGCACGAGCACCTCGGCTCCGGCCGCGGCCTCGACGACTGACGCGGCGGGCGCCGTGTCGCCGGTCAGCACGAGCTTCCGGCCGGCGCGAGGCGGGCCGAGAACCTGTGCGGGAGAGACGACCGCCCCGTCTCCGAGGGTCACGGCCTCGCCACGCTGGAGCACACCCCGCTCAGGACCGTCCGGAACGCCCAGCTCGTCCGCCATCCGAACGTCGAAGCGACCCGGCCGCTCGTCCTCGACAAGGGCGTAGCCGACCGCGGACACGCCGTGGTTCACAGCGAAGGCGTGGAGCCGATAGTCACCTCGTTCGAGGACGTCGCCGGGCGCCAGCTCGACGGTGTCGAGCGGATACGTCAGCCGGCCGAAGATGCGCCGCAGCGAGGACAGAAGCTCCTTCAGCCCCCGCGGCCCGTAGATCGTCAGGGGAAGCTCACGCCCGCGCAGGGAGTACGTCTTGAGCATGCCCGGCAGCCCCAGGTAGTGATCCGCGTGGTAGTGGGTCAGGAAGACCTCACGAAGCTCGAGCAGGCCGACGTCGCACCGCAGGAGCTGCCGCTGCGTCCCTTCCGCGCAGTCGATCAGGAGCCGCTCGCCACCCCGGCGCACCAGAGTCGCCGCGGGAGCTCGCTTCGCCGTCGGCGTGGCACCGGACGTCCCGAGGAAGACGACGTCGAGGTCCACGGCGGCCGATTGTACTCAGTGGCTCAAATGAGCCCTTTTTCTGCCGATACACCGCCTATGGCGTCCCGGGCTTATCGCTCGGCCGGACTCGTAAGGTCGATGGCCTTGCTCTGGACCTTCCTGCTGGCATCGGCGGCGATCCTCACCGTAGGCGCGGTCGTGCTCTCATCGGTGCTGTCGAGCAGCCTGCGGGAGCAAGCGCTCGCCGACAGCGCGCGAGACGTCTCCGTGTACACGGACGCAGTCCTGGCGCCGATGCTCGTGCGCGGACGGCGTGCGCGGGTCGCGAAGAGCACGCGGCGACGGCTCGTCGCGTCCGTCCGCAGGCACGGCGACGTGACCGGCGCCTCGATCTGGTCGCGCAAAGGCAGGCTCGTCGTCTCGACACTCTCTCGGCGCAAGGCCGCAAGGGCGGCCAAGGAGGTCTCGGCCGTCCTCCGCTCGCGAAAACCGTATGCGGAGGTCACCCAGGTCCCGACAAGGCCGGGCGGCTCACAACGGACGCAGCGCGCTGTCGTCGTCTGGTCACCGCTCCTTCCGAAAAAGGCCGGCCGGTAGGAGTCGCAGAGCTCGTGCTTCGGCCAAGCGTGCTCGACGCAGGCGTCGCGCAGACCAAGCGCACCGTCTGGATCGCGATCGCGCTCGTGTTCGCGGTGCTGTGGATCGCCCTTACGCTGCTCGTGAGAGGGGCTTCGGCGAGGCTCTCGAGACAGAACGAGGCGTTTCAGGTGCGATCGCGCGACCTTCTCGACTCGTCACGGCGATTGGAGGAAAGCCTGCTCGAGACCGTCGAGACCCTGAACGCCGCGGTCGAGGCACGCGACCCCTACACCGCGGGCCACTCGCAACGCGTCCGCCGGGTTTCGCTCGCCATCGGACGCGAGCTCGGCCTTTCCCCCAAGCAGCTCGGGATCCTCGGCACGGCTGCGCTCTTCCACGACGTCGGCAAGATCGGCATCCCCGACTCGATCCTCACGAAGGCGGGGCCGCTCGAGCCCGCCGAGGCCGCGGTCATGCGGGAGCATGTGACCCGCAGCGCCGAGATCGTCGCCAAGGTCTCCTCCTTCCATGATGCCGTGCCCGCGATCGGCCACCACCACGAGCGGTGGGACGGGCTCGGCTACCCCGAGGGGCTCGCCGGAGACGACATCCCGCTCGAGGCGGCGATCATCGGTCTTGCGGACGCATGGGACGCGATGACGACGAACCGGCCCTACGCGGTGGCGCTCACCCTGAACGAGGCGCTCATGCAGATCCGCACCGGCCGGGGCAAGCAGTTCAACCCCGCCGTCGTGGATGCTTTCTCCGACGTCGCGAAGCGGCGGCCGGCGGAGATCCTCCCGCCCGAGACGCCGAGCGCCTCGGTCGCCGTCGTCTAGCTGGAAGCGGCTCGACCGAGCGTCAGGTCGGTATACACCGTCTCGCCCTTGAACTTGCGCGCAGCGGGGTCCCAGGGAAAGAAGATCGAGTTCCGCCACTCGAGCCGCTCGCCGGTCGGCTCATGGTCGAGCCAGCGCGCCTCGTGGGTCGCCGTCACGCGTGCGTCCTCGCAGACGCCCTGCGGCCCGATGACGATGTACTCGAGGTCGAAGTGGATGTCGGGGAAGGCGGTCAGAAGCTCCGTGTAGAAGCGCGCAGCCCCGTCGTGACCCTCCCAGCGCGCGCCGGCGGCGCCCCTTACCTCATAGACGCAGTCCTCGGTCAGCGTCGAGATGAGCCCCGGGAGGTCGCGGTTGTCCTCGGCCATCGAGTGGACCTTCCAGAGCTCGCGGATCTCCGTGTATTCCTCGCTGTCGAGGGGCTTTCGCAGAAGCTCGAGAATGCGCTCGCTGGCCATGTGTCTCCTTCCGGATCGTCCGCTGCGGGGGCGACGCGAGCCTAAGCCAAGCGACTCACGGGAGCACGAGCCGTTGGCCGGGCACGATCGTCGTGCCGTCGAGCTCGTTTCGGCGCTGGAGCTTCCATACGCCCTCCCGTGGGTCGCCGGCGTAGCGGGCCTCGACGATCGACCACATGGTGTCCCCGGCCCGCACGACGTAGGAGCGCTCGGGCCCACTCGCCCCGGTGTCTCGGGCGAGAACGGCCCAGACGACGGCCGCGACGACGAGCACGATGACGATCCGAGCGAACACGTGTTCGCAGTATGAGCGAACGTGTGTTCGGTGTCAAGAGGGGGTTGCCGAAGATCTTCCGCAGGATCGCGAGCTCGAAGCCCACAAAGGGCTATGAGCGCCGTGTGTCGTTGAGTACGGACCACGCATACCCGATGACGTAGACGACGAACACGCCAAGCCAGATGAAGGCGAGAGCGGCCCCGGCAAAGAACCCGACGTAGATCAGGATGACAACCCACCATTCGGGGCCAAACGGCAAGTGCCCACACACCCCAGATGACTGCCACGAGCACCGCGAGCGCGGACAGTGGGGCTCCAAGGCGCACCGCCATGGTCTAGGCCCGACTTCTCGCAACCCCGTCCAAGAGGTCGAGGAAGCTCGTGATCCGTCGGAGCGGTGGTTGTGGCGCCGCGCGTACTGCGCGTTTGAGCCGCTTAGCGGAGATTCGGCAGCGAGCGCTGGTCATTGGGTGAGTCGCATGGAACCACAGGCGCAGCGCGCCGGACGGTCCGCCGGCCTCGAGAGGCTCAGCCCGGAGTCGGGTGGCGTAGAAGCGTCCGCCGGGAGGGGTTCGACTCGGCGGCGAGGTCGACGGTGACGTCCACCCCGTTCCGTGTGTCGGTGGGTGCGGACATCGTGATGTCGGCCGGCCGCAGTCCGATCAGCGACGTCGCCTGGCAACGCCTACCTGGGACGCGAGCCAACCAGGCGAGGACGCCGCGTCCCGAGGCCCGCGGAGTGACGCAGACCACCGCTCGCGCGTCCTCTCCCGCCCGCAGTCGTATTCCGAGGGATCCTCCGATCGCTGAGACGGAGACGGTCGGCTCGAGAACGTCCTCGCGCGGCTGCCACGGAAGCTGGGCCACGTTGCAGCCGGCCGCCGAAGCCGAGATCGCCGCGCGCACCGCCTCAGCGGCGGGTCTCGACGAGCCGTCGAGCCGCTGCAACGCAGCCTGGAAGCCCGAGCGAGCGCCGTCGTCCCGGAAGCCGAAGAAGCTGACCTCGGCGATGTCCGAGTCGCAGGAGGCCCGCCGGATGAGCTCCGCATAGACGGCAGCCTGCGTCAGCTCGTCCGTAACCGAGACGTTCTCCGGCCCCTGGTAGCCGGGAAGCCCGGCTGTGCTGACCTGCCAGCCCACCTCGTCCAGGTAGAGCGTGAGCCCCTCGAGCGTCGTCGGTTGCGCCGTCCCGTCAAAGGCATCCCAGAGCGCCTGCTTGACC
>JACCWU010000250.1 GCA_013697465.1 Actinomycetota bacterium
CTTTCGTGGTGGTCGGCCCCGTATTCACCGGGCACTCTGAATAGCCTGCGCCCGAGTTGCAAGCAGTATCGGCACTCTTTTGTGACGAACGGCGTCGGATGCCGTTCGTAGACTGGCCGTGTGGCCAAGGCTCTCGTCCAACATGTGTGCTCAGAGTGCGGGACGGCGACCCCGCGCTGGCTCGGGAAATGCCCTGGTTGTGGCGCTTTCGGAACGCTGGTCGAGGAGATCAAGAGCGCTCCCGGCGGCTCCAGCACTGCCCGTCCGGGGACGCCTGTTCCACTCGGTGAGGTTCGGGCGAGCGAGGCCGAGCGGATGCTCACCGGCGTCGCGGAGCTCGACCGGGTGCTTGGCGGGGGCCTCGTCCCCGGATCGCTCGTTCTCGTCGCCGGGGAGCCCGGCGTAGGCAAGTCGACGCTCCTCCTGAGCGTTCTGGGTGCAATGAGCAAGAGTCGGAGAGCACTTCTGGTGACCGGGGAGGAGTCGGTGGCTCAGGTCAGCCTCCGGGCCGCTCGCCTGGGCGGCGCCTACGCCGTCGGAATCCTCGCGGAGACGGAGCTCGAGGCGGTGTGCGCCACGCTCGGGAGCGAGCGCCCCGACGTGTGCGTCGTCGACTCCGTGCAGACGCTCTACTCGCCCGATGTGGGCTCGGCACCCGGATCGGTCGCCCAGGTGCGGGAGGCCGCCGCCAGGCTCATGCGCGTCGCGAAGGAGACCGGCGTCGCGACGATCCTCGTCGGCCATGTGACCAAGGACGGCGCCGTCGCGGGTCCACGGGTGCTCGAGCATCTCGTGGACTGCGTGCTCCAGTTCGAGGGCGACCGCTACCACGAGCACCGCATCCTCCGCGCGACCAAGAACCGCTTCGGCTCCACGAACGAGCTCGGAATCTTCGAGATGACGGCGGGCGGACTCGTCGGTGTTCCCGATCCGTCGGAGCTCTTCGGCTCGACGCACCCCGGAGAGGTGGGTGCCGCGGTCGCTTGCGTGCTCGAGGGCACCCGTCCGCTCCTCCTGGAAGTGCAGGCCCTCGTCGCACCGACCGATCTCGCGATGCCGAGGCGCGTCGCCACCGGTGTCGATCCGCGACGGCTGGCGATGATCGTCGCCGTCCTCGGTCGCCATGCCGGAATCGCGCTCGGAGGCTCGGACGTGTTCGTCAACGTCGCCGGCGGCGTAAGGATCGAGGAGCCTGGCGCGGATCTCGCTGTCGCTCTCGCAGTCGCGTCCGCCGCGCGCGGCGTTCCGGTTCGCGCGGGGTCGGCGACCTTCGGCGAGATCGGTCTCACTGGACGCCTCCGGCCAGCGGCACAGGCCGAGCGTCGGCTGGACGAGTGCCGCAAGCTTGGAATCGACACCGTCCTCGCGCCGGAGGGAACATCCGGCCGCGAGCGGCCACACGTCACAGCGGTCGAGACCCTTCGGGCAGCAGTCAAGGCCGGCCTCGGCGCGCACCCGGCTCGCACCGACGAGCCTGTCCTTGCGGCGACGGCCTAACCTCCGGCTTCCCCGCTCGTCTCTGTAGCAAGGGACTCGGGCCCGACCGGTTCGCACCGGACGGCGTTGCTGTTCCGTTAAGACCCTGTGTGAAACCCGCTATCATGAGGCAGGACGCCGGCAGGAAGACGCTGCCGGCACTTTTTCGTCATGTCACGGACTTCGGGGATGGAGGCTGGCTTGTTCCAGATCGGCGACAAGGTGGTCTATCCGCACCACGGAGCGGGAACGGTCGTGAAGAAGGAGAAGCGGGAGATCATGGGCGAGGTGCGCGAGTACCTCACGATCCAGATCCTGCACAACGACATGACCGTCAACGTCCCGTGTGAGAATGCCGAGCTCGTCGGCTTGCGGCAGGTCATCGACCAGCGCACGGTGCAGATGGTGGTACGCACACTTTCGGGCGGTTCGACGGAGATGCCGAAGAACTGGAACCGCCGCTTCAAGCACAACCGCGACAAGATGAAGACCGGCAACATCTTCGAGCTCGCAGAGGTCGTACGGAACCTCGCCGTGCGAAACAACGAGAAAGGCCTCTCGACCGGCGAGAAGCAGATGTTCGTCAAGGCCAAGAAGATCCTCGCCTCGGAGCTCATGTACGCGAAGACAATGTCCGAGGACGAGGCTGCGGCTTGGCTGGACGACGTTCTCTCGCGAGCCGGGCAGCCGGCGGCGAAGGCCGGGGCCAAACCGAAGGCCGCGGCGGTAAACGCCTAGCTTCCGCTGCTGCGCAGCGGCGGCTGATCGTGCACGGGCCTTTCGCGAAGGAGGATTAGACATCTCCGTCCATGACGGAGATGTCTGGGCGGTCATCGTGGCCGCAGGCGCGGGCGAGAGGCTCGGCCTCGATCGGCCGAAGGCGTTTGCGCGGCTCGCAGGGCGTCCCCTGCTCGCCGAGAGCGTCGACCGGCTCGACCGTTGTCCGTGGATCGACGCGATCGTCGTGGCGGCGGCGCCCGGTTGGGAGGAGCCGACGATCCTGCTGACCGAGGAGGTTGTCGCCACGAAGGTCGTCTCGTGCGTGACCGGAGGCATGACGCGAGCGGAATCGGTCCGGGCGGCGCTCGCCGATGTCCCCGAGGCCGCCCTCGTCGTGCTCGTCCACGATGCGGCCAGGCCGCTCGTGACCGACGAGGTCGTCGAGCGTGTGCTGCAGCCGCTCGCGGAAGGCTACGACGGCGCCGTGCCCGCCATTCGGCTCCCGGACACGCTCAAGCGCGTGTCCGGGGCGACCGTGCTGGAAACGGTCTCCCGCCACGACATCG
>JACCWU010000270.1 GCA_013697465.1 Actinomycetota bacterium
GCCCTCGTCTCGGGGTCCAGCCGATCGCCGACTCGACCGCCCGCGCCCCTGTGCTCGTGGTCGCGGTGGCGCTCAGGCGCGAGCTCGGCGAGGAAGAGACGCGACGAGAGCTTCCTCACCTCTTGACCCGAGACGCCGCGGATGGCGGCGTCGGAGGAGACGAGGCAGACCTGCTCGCCCACACGGTGCTCGGCCGCGAGGCGCTCGAGCAGATCATCGGCATGCGCCGCATAGCGAACCTCGAGGGAGCCGATCACGCGCTCCTCCCCAGCGCCGTCGAACACGACGACGCCGCGCACTCCCCGACCCGCCACGAAGCTTGCAAGCGTGTCGACGAGCTCGCTAGGGTCGGAGAACTCGCCCGCGTGCAGCAGGTTGTAGCCGTCGAACAGAAACAGGGTCGTTTCGGCCATGATGCGTCCCAGAACCGCTTGCGGAAGCGAACTTCCCCCACCAAGTTACAAGTTGTTAACTTGGCTTACTCCGTGTCTCGCTGGCGTCGGGCTTCGTAGAGGAGAACGGCGGCCGCGACGCCCACGTTGAGTGAGCCGACCCTTCCTGCAAGCGGAATCGCGATCACACCGTCGCACGTGCGCCGCACGAGCGGGCGCACGCCCTTGCCCTCGGCCCCCAGCACGAGCGCGACGCCACCGGAGAGGTCGGCGGACCACATGGAAAGCGCGCCCTCCGCCTCGGCTGCGTATACCCACAGCTCAGGGCCCTTGATCTCGGCGAGGTATCGCGCGAGGTTCGGGACGACTGCGATCGGAAGATGCTCGATTGCGCCTGCGGATGCCTTCGCGACCGCGGGTGTGACGCGAGCCGAGCCATGCGCGGGGACGACGACTCCGCTCGCACCCGCCCCCTCGGCGCTGCGGACGACGGCGCCGAAGTTCTGCGGGTCGGTGACCTGGTCGAGACAGACGAGCAATGGCGCGTCGCCGCCGGCCAGCTCGTAGGCGTCCGCGTAGCGGAACGGGTCGCACCAGGCGAGCACGCCCTGGTGGTCCCGCGTGCCCGCAGCCTCCGTGAGCTCCCGCTCGGGCCTGACGCCATGTCGCGGCGCATGCTCGACCCAGGGAATGGCCGCAGCCGCCCGTTCTGTGGCCCAGATCTCGAGGACCTGCCGCGGCCCGCGAATGGCCTCCCGGACGGGATTGCGCCCGTAGACGAGCTCGCGGGTCAAGGAAGACGCACGAGCCGGTAGCCGCCCGGCTCGTCGCGTGCTTCCCAGCCCGCCCGTTCGATCTCGACGCGAAGTCGGTCGGCCTCGTCGAAGTCGCGCTCCGCCCGGGCTCGTTGTCGCCGGTCCGCGAGCTCGGTCACTTCAGCCGGCGCCGCCTCCTGCTCGGCGAGCGTCGCGAGCCCGAAGACGCCGAGCGCCCGCCGAAGCAGCTCGTGGTCGCGCCATTCGTGCATTACGGCAAGCGCAGCCGGGGCGTTGAAGTCGTCTTCGAGCGCCGCCGCGAAACCGGCCCAGGCGTCGGCTGGAGCATCCTCGTGCGGCCGCCGGAAGACGTCGCGAAAGCGATTGGCGCGGGCCAACGCCTGTTGCATCACGTCGTCGGAGAAGTCGACGGGCTTGCTCCAGAAGCCCGAGAGGTGAAAGACGAGCAGCGCTTCGCGACCCCAGACGTCGAGCACGTTGCGCAGCGTCACCACGTTGCCAAGCGATTTCGACATCTTCGACGCGTCCAGCTCGAGCATCCCGTTATGCACCCAGACCTGCGCGAAGGGATGTCCGAGACTCCTCGACTGCGCGAGCTCGTTCTCGTGATGAGGGAAGCGCAGGTCGTTGCCTCCGCCGTGAATCTCGAACTCGCGGCCGAGGAACTTCTCCGCCATCGCCGAGCACTCGATGTGCCAGCCTGGTCGGCCGCGGCCCCATGGCGAGTCCCACGCTGCGTCCTCTATCGGCTTCTGCGACTTCCAGAGCGCGAAGTCGCGCTGATCCTCCTTCAGCTCGCTCGTCTCCTGGGCGACCATGTCCTCGATCCGCGCGCCTGAGAGCTGCCCGTACTCCGGAAAGCGTGCGACGCGGAAGTACACGTCCCCGTTCGCCACGTAGGCAAGATCGCGCGAGACGAGCTCTCGGACGAACTCGACGATCTCCGGGATCGTCTCGGTGGCTCGCGGCTCGAGGTCGGGTCGCCCTAGACCCAGGTCATCGGTATCCTCGAAAAACCAGGACGTCGCCCGCTCGCTGAGCTCTCGGCTCGAGATCTCCTGCTTCGCGGCCTCGGCGTAGACCTTGTCGTCGACGTCGGTGATGTTGTGCACGAGCGTGACGTCGTAGCCTGTCTGGCGAAGCCAGCTGCGGAGCCACATGCCGAGCACGAACGGCCGCGAGTTGCCTACGTGGATGCGCTGGTAGACCGTCGAGCCGCAGAAATACATCCGGATGGGTCCAGGCGGCGGGGGCAGCTCCACGTGCGAGCGGGTCAGCGTGTCGTAGAGACGCACCGCGCGATCGTATCCGGGCTCTCAGGCGCGGCTCGCACGGGTGAGCGCCTCCTGCCGCGGAACGGCTGCGAGCACGGCCGCGAGCTCCGGCCCGGTCGGCGCTCCGGTGAGCGCGAGCCGCAGCGCGCGCAGGTCGCCCCCGACCGCCTTCAGCTCGCGGACGAGCGCCCGCGCGTCGTCGGTGCTCAGCCGCTCCGGTGCGCTCGAGCGAAGCTCCTTGAATCGCTCGAGCGTCGGGGCGGCGTCGAGCGGAAGCTCGGCCGACGGCGGCGTCATGACGAGCTCGGCGTACTCCTTCGCCTCAACGAGAGACCGTGCCCCGCGCAGGACCGGCGCGACCCCGGCCGGTGCGCCAACCGCTGCCGTCAACTCCTCGTCGCTCATGGCCGCGATCGCATCGACCGCGAGTCGACGGAGCCGCGCGAGGTCGAGGTGGACGTCGTGCTCCGGGAGGCCGAGCTCCTCGAGGTAGGCACGCACTGCGCTCGGCGGGAGCCCCTCGTCGCGGAGCTCACCGATCGAAGAATGCCCGTGGCGCTTGGAGAGCTTCCGTCCGTCCTCGCCGAGCACGAGGCCGTGGTGCATCACCGTGGGGAGCTCACCTCCCACCGCGCGTGCGATGCGGCTCTGGACCTCGAGATTGGGACGATGGTCGGAGCCCCGGATCACGTGCGTGATCCGCAGCTCGAGATCGTCGACGACCGAGGCGAGCTGGTACGTGGAGGTGCCATCCGGGCGAAGCAGGGTCGTGCCGCCGGCGCTGAGCCTGACCGAGCCTTCGTCGTCCCGCGTCGCGGCCCCCGAAGCCAAGGCGCGCTCGGCGGCGTCCGTGTACAGGGCTCCGCGCTCGCTCTGCCGGACGGGGCCTTCGTCGAACTGAACGCCCAGCCAGTCGAGGTCGTCGAGGATCGCCTCGATTCCGCCCTCCACCGTGCGTTCGGGATCCGTGTCGTCGATCCGCAGCACGAGGACTCCATCGTGCTCGTCCACGAAGTGCCGGTTCGCGACGGCCGTCAGCGCGTTTCCGACGTGCAGCGAGCCCGTCGGACTCGGCGCGAAGCGAGCGCGAACGGTCACGCGCGGTCAGGCATCGATCGAGACGTGCCCGGGCTGGGACGCCGCACGCTGGAGCCAGGCGCGGATCGCCGGATACGACGAGAGATCGAAGTCGCCCTCGTGCGCGACGTGGGTGTACGCGTACAGCGAGATGTCCGCGATCGAGTACCGGTCGCCGACGAGGAAGGTTCTGAACTCAAGGTGATGCTCCATCGCGTCGAGGGCGGCGTAGCCGCCGGTCATCACTCGCGACCGTCGGTCGGCGAACTCCTCTGGCTTGCCGGAATAGGCAAGCCAGAATCGCGCCACCGCGATGTTGGGCTCGTGGCTGTACTGCTCGAAGAACATCCACTGGAGCGTCTGCGCGCGCTCGTAGGCATCTGCGGCCAGGTACTCGCTGCCGTCCGCGAAGTACCAGAGGATCGCGTTCGACTCGGCGAGCGGGCGACCGTCGTCCAGAACGAGCGTCGGCACTCGCAACCCGGGATTCAGCAGGCCGAGCAGCTCCGCCCTCCCAGACCGATCGACCACGCTGACGTCGACCGTCTCGTACTCCAGACCGAGGTGCGCGAGCAGGAGCCGCACCTTGTAGCAGTTGCCCGAGACCGCCGAGTTGTAGAGAAGCACAGCGCTAACGGTAGTCGGGGTTGGGGAAGTCGAACCGGCAACCGGCATCCCAGAGTGACCGCTGATTCCCGTGTGCGGGGATTCCGCCGGCGTCTTTCAACATGCGCGCTAGGTGGAGCAGGTTCCAGGTCATGAACGTCGTGTTCCGGTTGGTGAAGTCGTTCTCGGGCCCGCCGGAGCCCGAGTCGAGGTAGGACGGCCCCGGCCCCGCCTCTCCGATCCAGCCCGCGTCCGCCTGTGGGGGAATTGTGTACCCGAGGTGCTGCAGCGAGTAGAGGATGTTCATCGAGCAGTGCTTGATCCCGTCCTCGTTGCCCGTGATCAGGCAGCCGCCGGCCTTGCCGTAGTACGCGTATTGGCCGTCCTCGTTCAGGAGGCTCGAGTTGCCGTAGAGACGCTCGATGACCCGCGTGCAGACGGACGACTTCTCGCCGAGCCAGATCGGCGAGCAGAGCACGAGGATGTCCGCCGCCTGCACTCGTTCGTACAGCTCGGGCCAGTCGTCGCGCTCGGCGCCGTGCTCGCGCATGTCCGGCCAGACTCCAGGGGCGAGCTCGTGGTCGACTGCGCGCACGACTTCCACCTCCACGCCATTCGTCTCCATGATCTCCACCGAGATGCGCATGAGCCCTTCGGTGTGCGAGAGGTCGGGTGATGGTTTCAGCGTGCAGTTCACGTACAGCGCTCGCAGGTCCGAGAAGTCCCAGCGGCTCGAGGTGCAGAGCTCGCGTTGTCGCTCGGTCAAGGTCATCGGCATCTCCTCTGCTGTCGAGTCCGCGACGGGAAGGCCGCTCAATCGTGACGTCGCCGCCACGCGCGTGCTTCGATTGCCTCGATGAGCGAACGGGACGACGACCTTGCTCGGTCTGAGGAGCTACTGCATGCGTGGTTCCTCCGGCACGCACGTGACCTCCCGTGGCGCGATACGCGAGACCCGTACGCGATCCTCGTGTCCGAGGTGATGCTGCAGCAGACGCAGGTGGAGCGCGTCCGCCCGCGCTACCTCGCCTGGCTCGCGCGCTGGCCGACTGTCGAGTCGCTCGCCGCCGCGTCGCCGGGGGACGTCATCCGCGAGTGGCAGGGCCTCGGGTACAACCGCCGCGCGCTTCATCTCCACCGCGCGGCGACGCGCGTCGCGGCCGATGGCTGGCCGGAGGACCTGACGGAGCTTCCCGGCATCGGGCAGTACACGGCCGCGGCGATCCGCTGCTTCGCCCACGGCGACGACGTCCTCCCGGTAGACGTCAACGTCGCGAGGGTGCTGCGGCGTACCGGCGGTTCGTTCAGCGCCGCGTCGGCCCAGGCACTCATGGATCTCGGCGCCAAGGTCTGCCTTGCGAGAATCCCGCGCTGCAGCGCGTGCCCTCTCGCAGACGGCTGCCCGTCGCGCGGACTCCGCGACGCGCCACTCCGCAAGCAGGGGACCTTCGAGGGCTCCTTTCGCCAACGCCGTGCCGCCACGCTGCGCGTGGTGGCCGAGTCGCCGCAAGGATTGCACGCGCTCGACGACGAGGCCGTCCGTGCCCTCGAGCGGGACGGCCTCGTCGTCGTGCACGAGGGCACGGTCGCCTTGCCCGGCTAGACGTTTCGGCCGCGCCTGTCACGCGAAGGCGTGCGGCGCCGAGTCTGTGTCGCCTGCCGGCTGGCTAAACCGCCGTGCGGTGTAGCACCCAGACGTTCGGCTCGAGATGCACGCCGATCCCGTCCTCAACGACGAGGGGCGCAAGGCCGCCCGGGAAGACGAATGCGCCCTCGTCGGGAAAGCGCATTCCCGTCCAGGATTCCCAGTCGGCAACCGGAGCGCTGATGGTCATCGACTCGGGCGCGGCAGCGAGGATCTTTCCGCCCATTCGCTCGTGAATCCGGATCCAGGGATCGAAGTGCGATCCGTCGTCGCGACGCCACTCCACGTAGCGCTCGATTGGGATGAGCGGATAGCGCTCCTTCAGCGTGGGCCGGACAGGCGCGATCACCGAGGAGAGCCCCGCTCCGCGTGCGTTGTCACGGAACGCCTCGATCATCATTCCTGAGAGCCGTTGACCCTGTCGCGCAGGCGCCACGCTGATCGCGATCGCCATCAGCGCAGTGGCCGGGTCCGGCGAGGTCATGCCGCGTACGAAGCCCTCGTCCCAGCCGGACGGCAGATCGTCGAGCGTCCCGTCCCACGGAAGCGGAACCGCGTGCGCCTCGGCGACGAGCTCATCGCCTTCGAGAAGCGCGACCTGGAAGTCCGGGAAGTCCGAGTAGAGACGATCCCAGTACTTGTCGCCCGGCTCGTTCCAGTTCATGTACTCCGGGAACGTGACGCTCGAGAGCTCGGCCCGCCGCCGCGCGCGCAGGTCGGGCCGATCCGCATAGCGCGCGAGCTTCATCGCGAAAGCAGCGCGACGGCCTGCGCGGCAAGGCCCTCCGCGCGACCGGTGAACCCGAGCCCGTCGGTCGTCGTCGCACGCACGCTCACGCGACCGGGGTCGACCCTGAGCGCCCCGGCCAAGCGCGCGCACATCTCGTCACGGAGCGGCCTGATGCGCGGCTCCTCGCCGACGAGCACGCAATCCGCGTTGACGAGCTGCCAGCCCGCGTCGCGCACCTCGCGATACGCCTTCCAGAGCAGGTCGAGCGATGAGGCGCCGCGGTACTCCTCGTCGTCGGACGGAAAGAACGTGCCGAGGTCACCGAGGTCGGCCGCGCCGAGCAGGGCGTCTATGAGCGCATGCGTGATGACATCGCCGTCCGAGTGTCCGGCGAGCCCGCGCGGAAAGTCGATCGCCACCCCGCCGAGGACGAGCGGAATGCCCTCGACGAGTGCATGTGCGTCGACCCCAAGCCCGACTCTGAGCTCGCTCATCGGAGCGAGGCTAGCGCGTCCGCTAGCTCGGCCAGCGATTCGACGCCGATCGCCGCGGACGGTGTCCTCTGGACCCGCCCCCACGGCCCCCGACGAAGATGAACCGCGACGAATCCGGCCTCGAGCGCCGGGACGACGTCGTTGTCGACACGGTCGCCCACGTAGGCGAGCTCGTGAGATCGGCACTGAGCTTCCACCAGCATGCGCTCGAAGAACTCCGGGGCGGGCTTCCGCACCCCCCAGCTCGCTGACGATCCGACGATCGAGGCGGGGAGATCCGCTTCGCGCGTCCAACGCTCGAGCTCGTGCGACTGGTTGCCGGCGAGCCCGATCCGAAGACCGAGAGCCTGAAGCGACTCGAGGCACGGGAGCGCGTCCGGATACAGGTCATCGAGCTCGTAGACGACGTCGACGAGCTCTTCCGGCTTGGGAACGCCGAGATGCCGCCAGAGCTCGGTGTGATCCTCGCCCCGGGCGATCGTCATCCCGAGCGCCGCGAGAACGACGTGGGAGTCGAGCCCGGCCAGCGCTGCGACCTCGTGCCAGTAGCGCTCCTCGTTGACGAGCGTCTCGCCGACGTCGAGAAAGACGGCCTCGAGCGACATGCCGAGAACGCTACTGAGCGGCGAGCAGCGCTTCGACGAGTGCGAGGTCGGCGGTCGTCGTCACCTTGACGAGGCGCGGGTCGCCTTCGACCGCCGCCACGCGGCCTCCCGTGCGCTCGACGAGCGAGGCGCAGTCGGTCGC
>JACCWU010000292.1 GCA_013697465.1 Actinomycetota bacterium
ACGACCCTCTACGGGGAGCCGCCGCTCGAGCGCATCGCCGCGTCGCTCGGAGCGGCGCCCCTGTCCGAGCCGCTCAACCCGCCGGTGAAGGACGCCGGCCTTGTCGCACCGCCGCGCCTCGTGCGGCCCGGCCTCGTCGGAGTCGGAGCCAGGGCGCGCTAATCGATGCCGTCCAATGACTGAGGAGGGAGCGATGACACGGGAGGCGAGCGCGGTCGCGCTCGGGCCCGGCGAGGGTGCGAGGATCCCGAACCCGGTTGGTGAGGCGATCGTCTTCAAGGCCAGAGCGTCGGAGACCGGCGGGACGATGACGGTCTTCGAGACGGTTGTCGTGCCCGGCGAAGGCCCGCCGCTCCATCTTCACACGAACGAGGATGAGGCCGTGTACGTCCTCGAAGGCGATGTTCACTTTCGTCTCGGCCCGGACTTGCACCGATCGTCGGCCGGGGCGTTTCTATTCATCCCTCGCGGAACTCCACACACGTTCCAGAACGTCGGCAGCGACTCAGCCAGGTTGCTCGTCATCTTCACCCCGTCAGGAATGGAGCGGTTCTTCGAGCGCATTGCGGCCGACGAGTCCCGTGCCGGCGACCAGGCCCTGTTCGCCGCGGCCGGCCACGAGGTTGGGTTGGACGTCGTCGGGCCACCTCTTGGCACGTAAGGAGTGCGTGAGCGTGGTTCTCGTCAACGACCTCCATCACATGACGTTCCTCACCGCCGACATGGATCGGCTGATCGCGTTCTACGAGCGCGTCTTCAATGCACGGGTGACGTTCGATCGCGAAGAGGAAGGGGGCCTCCGCCATGCGTTCATCGAGATCGGACCGCACACGGTCCTGCATCCGTTCGAGGTGCGCGGCGTCGAGGTCCCCGGCCGTCAGCCGATCTTCGCGCGCGGTCGCCTCGACCACTTCGCGCTGAACGCGGCGAGCGAGGAGGCATTTCGTGAGATCCGCCTCCGGCTCCTGGCGGAGGGGGCAGGCGCGACCGACGGCGGGCTCGTGACCGATATGGGCGCGATGCTGAGCTTCAGCTTCCACGATCCCGACGGCGGCTGGCACGAGGTCATGTGGGTAAAGCCTGGTGTGCCGTTCGAGGAAGGCTTCAGGCATCCCGGCGAGTGGGAGATGATCGAGCTCGACTGAGCCGGACTCACATCGGCGTCTCACTTCGATTCGAGTACGACTCGAACGCGAGCAAGTCGTCGATGGTCTCGCGCCGGCGGATCACACGAGCGTCACCGCCGGCGACGAGTACCGCCGCCGGACGGGCGGTCGCGTTGTAGTTCGAGCTCATGGCGAGCGTGTACGCGCCCGTGACCGGAATTGCGAGGAGGTCTCCGGGCCGCGGCGACGGGAGCAGCACGTCGTCGATGAGCACGTCGCCCGACTCGCAATGGAGCCCGGCGACGCTGACCGTCTCGCTCGCCGGCTCGTCGGCGCGTGCAGCCGACAGCGCCGTGTAGCGGGCGCCGTAGAGACCCGGACGCGGGTTGTCGGACATGCCCCCGTCGACGGCGACCCAGGTCACGTCGTCCAGTCGTTTCACCGAGCGGATGCGGTAGAGCGTCACGCCCGCCTGTCCCACGAGCGCCCGGCCCGGCTCGAGAACGAGTTGAGGCTCCCGTAGGTCGTTCGCGCGCCACGCACGGAGCACGCCGTCCGCCGCCAACCGTGTGACCGTGCCGAGCCGGACCTCCGGCTCCTCGGGAACGTGACGCACCGCGAAGCCGCCGCCGACGTTCACGACCGCGGGCTCCCAGCCGAGCTCGTCACGGCAGAGCGTGGCGAAAGACGCCAGGAGCTCGACCGTCTCGTCGTGAGCGGCGGTGTCGGCGAGCTGCGAGCCGACGTGGACGTGAACGCCGGCGACGTCGAGGCCGAGGCTGCGGGCGCGCTCGACCGCTCGGAACGCCGCGGCCGGGGGGAGGCCGAACTTCGAGCCGTGGTGGCCCGTTTGAATGGCCTCGTGCGTGTCGGCCTCGACGCCGAGCGTCACGCGGACGAGTACGCGCGCGACGCCGACCGAAGCGGCCCGCTCGGTCTCGTCCTCCGCGTCCAGCACGACGGTTGCTCCGGCCTCGGCTGCCGCGCGCAGCTCCTCGTCGGACTTCGCGTTGCCGTGGACGAAGACTCGCTCGCTGCCGATCCCGGCGGCGCGAGCGAACGCGAGCTCGCCGAGCGATGCGACGTCGGCGCCGAGTCCTTCCTCGGCGAACAGCCGCAGGATCGCGATGTTCGGGAACGCCTTGGACGCGTACACGACGAGAGCTTCGGGCACCGCCTCGCGAATCTCCCGCGCCCGTGCGCGCAGCGTCTGCTCGCAATAGGCGACGAGCGGCGTTCCATGCTCCGCCGCGAGCGCCCTGGCGGGGACGCCTCCGATGCTGAGCTGGCCGTCCTCGATTCCGGAGGAGTCCGGGAAGAGGCCGAGTACGTCGGGATCGAACATCGCCTGATCTTGCCTGTTACGATTTGAGCCTCATGCAGCAACTTCTTGCGTAACCCAGGGAGCGAACGCGGCGCACGCCGCGACGTTCCCTCCAGGCCTCTCCCGCGAGAGGCTTTTTTGTTCCGTTTTGCTCTCTACTGCGACGAATTGAGACAGGCGATGGACAGCTACGACGCGAAGACGATCGAAGAGAAGTGGCAGCGGATCTGGGAGGACGCGCGCGCCTTCGAGGTCCAGAACCCGGAGCCGGGAGCGGACGCGGCGCCGAAGAGCTACGTCCTCGAGCAGCTTCCGTACCCGTCGGGGACGCTGCACATGGGGCACCTGCTTCCGTACACGATCGGAGACGTCGTCACGCGCTTCCGGGCGCGCAACGGGCTGCGCGTCCTGCATCCACAGGGGTTCGACTCGTTCGGGCTGCCGGCCGAGAACGCCGCGATTCGCGAGGGCGGGCATCCGCGCGAGAGCACCGAGCGCAACATCGTGCACATCACGCGCTCGATGCGCCGCATGGGGTGGGCGTACGACTGGGCGCGTGTGCTGTCGACGCACGATCCGGAGTACTACCGCTGGCAGCAGTGGCAGTTCCTCGAGTTTCTCGAGCGCGGTCTGGCGTATCGAAAGGGAGCACCCGTCAAGTGGTGTCCCAACGACCAGACGGTGCTGGCCAACGAGCAGGTGCACGACGGACGCTGCGAGCGGTGTGGCGCCGAGGTCGAGTCCCGGCTGATGGAGCAGTGGTTCTTCAGGATCACGGACTATGCACAGGATCTCCTGGACGACCTCGACACGGTCGACTGGCCCGAGTCGATCAAGGCACGGCAGCGAAACTGGATCGGCCGATCGGAAGGCGCGGAGATCCTGTTCCGGATCGAGGAGCTGGACGAGGACGTCCCGGTCTTCACGACTCGTCCGGACACGCTCTACGGCGCGACGTTCTTCGTCCTCGCCCCCGAGCACGAGCTCGTCGCACGGGTCGAGGCGGAAGAGGTTCGCGAGTACGTTCGGCGTGCCTCGGCGAAGAAGACGGAGGTGCGTGCTGCAGCGGCCGAGAAGACAGGCGTCTTCACGGGCTGGCATGCGGTCAACCCGGTCAATGGCGAACGGCTGCCCGTGTACGTGGCGGACTACGTCCTGATGGACTACGGAACCGGGGCGATCATGGCCGTGCCGGCACACGACCAGCGCGACTTCGACTTTGCGACGGTGTTCGACCTGCCGATCCGGCACGTCGTCCGGCCTGCACATGAGGACGTCGACGAGGGCACGGCGCACGTCGGGCACACCGAGGGCGAGATCCTCGTCAACTCGGCCGAGTTCGACGGGCTCCCCGCGGTGGAGGGCGGCCGCCGGATCGTCGAGAAGCTCGAGACGGAAGGACGCGGCCGGTTCGCGATCAACTTCCGCCTGCGCGACTGGGGATTCTCGCGGCAGCGGTACTGGGGCTGCCCGATTCCCGTCATCTATTGCGACACGTGCGGGATCGTTCCCGTGCCGAGGGACGAGCTGCCCGTCGTGCTCCCCGACGTCGAGGACTACAAGCCGAAAGGGCGCCCGCCGCTCGCGCTGGCCACGGACTGGGTGAACGTGCCGTGCCCGAGCTGCGGAGGTCCCGGCATGCGCGAGACGGAGACCATGGACACCTTCGTCGACTCCTCCTGGTACTTCCTCCGCTACTGCGACGCCCAAAACGACGCCGCGCCGTTCGATCGCGCGGCGGTCGACTACTGGAACCCGATCGACCTGTACATCGGCGGCGTCGACCACGCGACCATGCACATGATCTACGCGCGGTTCTGGGTCAAGGTGCTGAACGACCTCGGCCACCTCGGCTTCCGGGAGCCGTTCGCGCGTTTCTACTCGAACGGCTGGGTGACGACCGGGAAGACCAAGATGTCGAAGCGGGCCGGCAACGTCATCGGACCCGACGACTACGTCGAGCGCTTCGGCGCGGATGCCTGCCGGCTGAACATCCTCTTCCTCGGCCCCGCAAACGAGGACATCGAGTGGACGGAGTCGAGCATCGAGGGGATGGCGAGGTTCGTAAGACGCCTCTGGCGGGTGGTCAACCAGGCCGCCGAGGAAGCGCCGGCGGGGTCGGCGTCGGACGGTCGTCTCGCGCGCAAGGCGCACGCGACGATCGCGAAGGTCACCGACGACATCGGGCGGCGCTATGCGTTCAACACGGCGATCGCGGCTGTGATGGAGCTGGTGAACGAGCTCTCGCGGGAGCCGGCCGGCGGCCCCGACTCGCGCTTCGCGGCGGAGACCGCAGTCTCACTCGTCCAGCCGTACGCGCCGCACGTCGCCGAGGAGCTGTGGGAGCGGCTGGGCCACGAGCGGCTGTGGGAGCAGCCGTGGCCCGTCGCCGACCCGGCCCTGCTCGAGGTCGAGACGGTCGAGGTCGTCGTGCAGGTCAACGGGAGGATCCGAGACCGGTTGCACGTGGCCCCGGACACGCCGGAAGACGAGCTCGTCGCCCTCGCGCGCCGGTCTGAGCGGGTGCAGGCGCACCTGGACGGCGGCGAGGTCTCACGGACGGTCGTGGTTCCGGGCAAGCTCGTCAACTTCGTTATCACGGGGGAAACCGTGTTTCCCCCGTGAGCCCCTAATCACGGGGGAAACACGGTTTCCCCCGTGTGCCCCCTTCTTCTTCGCAATTCATCGCATCCGCCTTCCATGGCCTCCCGGCCGGCAAAGCCGGCCTCCGGCCGTGTGACGGCCGAGCATTGAAGGTGCGTGAGCGAATGGGGTTGGTGCGCAATCGTGACGAAGGCGTGAACCACCCGTAACTGGTTCGCCGCGACGATGGCGTCATGCCGTTCGTCTCGGTCTCCCGCTCGACCGCGCTCGTGGGACTGAGCGTGCTGATCGCGGTGCTCGTCATCGCGGGCCAACGGCTTGCAGGAGCTGGAGCCGCTAGCGCCCCGGAGGTCGCCGCACCGCTCGAGCCGGTGTCGGCCCCGGTGTCGTCACAACGCTTCGTCGTGCACGTCGTCGGAGCGGTGCGGCGTCCGGGCCTCTACCGGCTACGCGAAGGTGCGCGGGTCGCGGACGCAGTCGCCCGCGCCGGTGGCGCGACACGGCGCGCGAACCTCACCGGACTCAATCTCGCAGCGCCGCTCGTGGACGGTACGCAGGTCCTCGTGCCGGCGCGAGTTGCGGTGGGCGTCGGTGCCGTCGTGCCGCCGGTCGGCGAAGGGAGCGACGCGGCCTCGTCCGGAGTCGACGCATTGCCGGCACAGAAGCTGAGCCTCTCCAACGCGACGGCCGAGCAGCTCGACGAGCTCCCCGGGGTGGGGCCGATCACCGCGCAGAAGATCCTCGACTACCGAGCCGAGCACGGTCTCTTCAGGTCGGTGGACGATCTGGACGCCGTTCCGGGCATCGGACCCACGCGGATCGAGCAGTTGCGCGACCTGGTGACCCCGTGAGGACGAGCTCGTCGAGCATCCCGCCTGCTGCGCGCGTGCGCGCCGGGGACCTGTGAGCGGTATTCCCGGCAGCCCGACGCCGCCTGTGCTCGCACGCGTGGTCGAGCTGCACTGGCCGGCGCTACTGGCCGGCTCGGCGTGCTTCGGGCTCGCGCTCTCGAACTGGATCTCGGTCGGATGGGCGCTTCTCGTCGCGCTCATGGCGGTCGGCGCGGTTGCGGTCGGGGTGTGCGAGGGGGCGTCGAGGGTCGTCGCGCTCGGGATCGCCCTGACCGCGGTCGGACTTGCGTGGGGCACGGTTCGACTCGAAGCGCTGGACGCGAGTGTGCTGGCGGCGGAGGTCGGGAGCTCGGGCAGCGCCGAGCTGGTCATGACGGGCCCAGCCCGCCGGACGGCGTGGGCCGTGCGCATTCCCGCGGAGGTCCACCGGTTCCGAGAGCTGCCGCTGCGGGAGCGCGTGCTGCTCCTGCTCCCCGTGGGACGTTCGCCGCCGCGCGGCGCCATCCTGGAGGCAGTCGTCCGCGTGGCCGAGCCCCGCCCCGCCGAAGGCGGCTTCGACGAGCGAGCCTGGCTCGCACGCCAGGGTATCCACGTTGTCCTGCGCGCGAGCTCCTGGCGGCAGACCGGACGACGCGGCGGCCTCGCAGGCCTGGGCGACCGCCTGCGCGAGCGAATCGAGTCCGCGATCGGGAGTGGAACGGAAGGCGTTCGGCGATCGCTCCTGCTCGGAGTCGTGCTCGGCGAGGACGAAGGTCTACCCGAGCGCGTCCGGCGGGACTTCAGGTCTTCCGGACTTGCTCACCTGCTCGCCGTCTCGGGTCAGAACGTCGCCTTCATCGCCGGCGGAATCTACGGCCTCGGCTGGCTGCTCCGGCTCTCCCGTGTCGCCCGCGAGCTCCTCATACTCGCGGCGATCGCCTCGTACGTGCTCGCGGTCGGCTGGCAGCCTTCGGTCGTACGGGCCGGAGTCGCCGGCGCACTCGCCTCACTCGCCTGGCTCGTGGCGCGTCCTCGCGACCGCTGGCACTTCCTCGTGCTCGGGGCGCTCGTCCTGCTGCTCTGGACGCCGGCGAGCCTCCTCGAGCCGGGGTTCCAGCTCTCGTTCGCCGCCGTGGCGGCCATCTTCGTCGGCATCCCGCGGGTCCAGCGCTGGTCGGAGGGATACCCGGTTCCACGTCAGCTCGCCGAGGTCGTCGGCATCGCGCTCGTGTGTGGTCTGGTCACGGCGCCAATCGTTCTCGTTCACTTCGACTCGGCTCCCCTCTACACCGTGCCCGCGAACGTGCTCGCTGCGCCGGCGATGCCCGTAGCGCTGGCTCTGGGCCTGCTCGCCGCAGTGGCAGAACCGGTTGCGCCGGGAGCGGCGGTGTCGCTTGCATGGCTCGCAGGCTTGGCGGTGGGCTGGCTCGAGCTCGTCGCGAAGGTCGTCGCCTCGCTTCCCGGGGCATCGGTAGGCACCCGCGGAGCACTCGCCGTCGTGGCGGTGCTCGCCGCTGCTGCCATAGGGATTCGGTACGGGCGTGCCCGCATCGGCCCACGAGGCTGGACGGCGGCTGCGGTTGCCGCCGGCCTCGTCCTCGTCGCGCTCGCCGGCGCGTGGACGCTTCGCTCGCCTCCGGCGTGGCAGCCGCCCGCCGGATTTCGGGTGACCTTCCTCGACGTCGGCCAGGGCGACGCGGCGCTGCTCGAGACACCTTCCGCACGTGTCCTCGTCGATCAGGGACCCCCAGAGGCCGGGGTGGCGGGGCAGCTTGCGCGCATGGGGATCCGCTCGCTCTCGGCGGTCGTCCTCACGCATCCGCAGCGAGACCATGTAGGGGGTGCCGCGGACGTGATCCGACAGC
>JACCWU010000303.1 GCA_013697465.1 Actinomycetota bacterium
ACCGAGGTTGCCCTGTGAGCGGCAGGCTCGCACCGCTCAGGTCCCGCTGGGCCGAGCGACCGGAGGTCGTGCGGAAGTACGCGCTCCCGGTCGTGGCGATCGTGCTCGCCGTGCTCTACCCGTTCTACGTGGCGATCCTGCCGAGCCTCTTCCCGGTCACGTCGATCGCGGTCGTGATGCTCGTGTTCACGATGATGGCCCTCGGGCTCAACATCGTCGTCGGCTATGCGGGCCTCCTCGACCTCGGTTACGTGGCGTTCTACGCGGCCGGCGCGTACATCGCCGCGTGGTTCGCGTCGCTTCAGTTCGAAGACATCTCCTTCCACTTCGGATCGGTCGGGGTCGACCGGGACGCCCCGGGCATTCACATATCGGTGTGGCTCGTCCTCATCATCGCGGGCCTGTTCACGACGATCGTCGGGATCCTGATCGGCCTGCCGACGCTCCGTCTGCGTGGCGACTACCTCGCGATCGTCACGCTCGGCTTCGGCGAGATCATCCCGCAGTTCGTGCGCAATGCGGACGAAGCGGGGATCGGCTTCGACCTCACGCACGGAACGTTCGGCATCAACCCGATCGACTCGCTCGGCTTCGGCGAGACGCTCGGCGCGATCGGTTTGCCGGAGGTGTACCGAACGTCCGAGAATCGGGCTGAGCTCTACTACTGGACCGCTTTGTTCCTACTCCTCGTTACCGTGCTCTGCTCCGTCCGGCTACGGGAGTCGAGGCTCGGGCGCGCCTGGATCGCGATCCGCGAGGACGAGACGGCCGCCGCCGCCATGGGCGTGCCGCTCATGCGCACGAAGACGTGGTCGTACGCGATGGGCGCGTTCTTCGGCGGCATCGCGGGCGCCTTCTACGCCGTCTACAAGTCGGGCGCGTTCCCGGCGGACTTCTACTTCCAGTTCTCGGTCTTCCTGCTCTGCATGGTCATCCTGGGCGGGATGGGGTCGGTGTGGGGCGTCATCGTCGCCGCCCTCATCCTCTCGTGGCTCGACCGGGAAGGACTGGCCGAGCTCGGTGACGGGTTCGGCGACCTCGTCGGTCGAAATGTCGACGTCCCCAAGTACGCGTTCGGCATCTACGGGGCCATCATCGTCGTGATGATGCTCGTGCGGCCCACGGGGTTGATTCCCGAGCGCAGGCACAAGATCGAGATGGAGGAAGGCGTGCACGACACACCGCTCTACGACGCGCAGCGCGAGAGCCACTGATGGCGGACCTGCTCGTCGCGAAGGACGTGCGCAAGGAGTTCGGCGGGCTCGTCGCGACCGACGACATCGACTTCGTCATCCCGGAGGGAACCATCGTTGCGCTCATCGGCCCCAACGGGGCGGGCAAGACGACGTTCTTCAACATGATCACGGGCGTGTACAAGCCGACCTCGGGCCGCATCGTCTTCGACGGCGTCGACATCACCGGGAAGCCACCGCACGCGATCGTCGAGCGCGGCATCGGGCGCACGTTCCAGAACATCCGGCTCTTTCAGCAGATGACGGCGATGGAGAACGTGCTGGTCGGCATGCACAGCAGGCTGAAGGCGGGGATCGTCGGCTCCATCCTGAATCTGCCAAAGGTGAAGCGGGAGGAGCAGGAAGCGCTCGAGAAAGCCCGGGAGCTTCTCGTCTACTGCGGGTTGTCGCGACGGCACGAGCAGCTCGCCGGATCGCTGCCCTACGGCGACCAAAGGCGGCTGGAGGTAGCCCGCGCGCTCGCGACCCGGCCGAAGCTCCTGCTTCTCGACGAGCCCACCGCTGGAATGAACCCCCAGGAGACAGCGGAGTTCACGGCCTTCGTGGGCCGGGTCCGGGACGAGAAAGGGCTCACGGTGCTGCTGATCGAGCACGACATGAAAGTCGTCATGGGCGTGTCCGAACGGGTGACCGTGCTCGAATACGGCGCCAAGATCGCCGAGGGCACTCCCGCCGAGGTGCAGAGGGACGAGCGCGTCATCGAGGCCTACCTCGGAAGGGGCGCAGCGGCATGAGCGACGCTCCCTCCGCGAATGGACGTCCGATTCTCGAGATCGAAGACGTGCATGTCTTCTACGGCGCCATTCATGCCGTGAAGGGCATCACGCTCGACGTGCGAGAGGGCGAGATCGTGACCTTGATCGGCGCGAACGGGGCGGGCAAGTCGACGACGCTGCGGGCGATCAACGGCCTCAACCATCCCCGCAAAGGGACGATCAGGTTCCAGGGCGAGGACATCACGATGCGCGCTCCGCACGAGATCGTCAGCATGGGAATCGCTCAGTCCCCCGAAGGCAGGCGCCTCTTCCCGCGCATGAGCGTTCTCGAGAACCTCGAGATGGGTGCCTTCCAACGCAAGGATCGCACCAGGTACCGCGAGGACTTCGATCGCGTGTTCCACCTCTTCCCGAGGCTGCACGAACGCCGGACGCAAAAGGCGGGAACGCTCTCCGGGGGCGAGCAGCAGATGTGCGCCATCGGCCGCGCCCTGATGGCGCATCCCAACCTCTTGCTTCTCGACGAGCCGTCGATGGGGCTTGCGCCGATCCTCGTGGAGCGGATCTTCGAGATCGTGGTCGAGATCAACAAGGAAGGGACACCCGTTCTGCTGGTGGAGCAGAACGCGTTGATGGCGCTCAGCACAGCTCACCGTGGGTACGTGCTCGAAACGGGCCGCATCGTGCTCTCGGGCGACGCCAAGTCGCTACGGGACAACGAGCAGGTCCGCAAGACATACCTCGGAGAATCCTGAACCGATCCTGGCCTCGTTGAGCCGTCAGCGAAGCGTTAGCTTTCAGCGTGTCGTGACCAGCGAGCGAGCAATGACCGAAACCGAGAATGTCGTCAGCGCGCTGCGCTGGCAGGGGCTCGCGCTGGTGATGCTCGCGGTCGCTCTCGTCGACCAGACGACGAAGGCGATCGTGCGGGTCACGCTCGATCCGGGTGAGCAGACCGATCTGCTCGGACGACTCACGGTTCATCACGTGCACAACCCCGGCATCGCGGGAGGCGACCTGCACGGCGGGGCGATCCCGCTCGCGATCCTCGCGATCGCGGCAGTCGCCTGGATCCACGCCTACCTCGCCCGCCGGCGGGGATCGCGCCCGTGGCTCGTGCTCGGCTTCGGGCTGCTGCTCGGGGGAGGTATCGGGAACCTCGTGGATCGCCTGCGGCTCGGCTGGGTGACCGACTTCATCCGCCAGGACGACCGCGCGTACAACCTCGCCGACGTCGCGATCTTCGCCGGAGGCGTCATCGTGCTCGCCGTGCTGATCTGGTCGTTCCGTGACGGGCGGCGACCGTCTGCAAGCGATCGAGCCGACTATCCGACCAGGAGCGGAGCGTAAGGCGGAGCGAGGAGGATCCCGACGCGTGCGCGCCCGCCTGCCACGCCATGCGCCATCTGTAGAGCGCTCCCGATGCCTCGGCTCGGAACGAAGCCGAGCGTGCGCGCCGCGATCGCATCCCGGCAGCCAGCGACGACGACCAGTCCGAGGCGGGAGAGCGCGGGAGCGCAACCGGCCCAGTCGGCGAACGGCTGTAGGGGGTGGCAAGCACGGCCTGCCCGGTAAGCGGAGAGCGCACGCTCGTCCGTGGCGCTTGCACGTTCCGCTTCGACAAGCTCCTCGGGGCTTCGAGCATGCCGGAGGGCTTGAAACATGCGGGCATACGGGGCCTGGGTGGCGTGCGCGAACGACCGGCGCAGCGGGTGGACGAGGACGACGGTGCCTCCGGGGCGAACCGGGAACGCATCGCGCCTAAGGCGCAGCGCCAGCCCCAGCGCGATCGCGGCAGCGCTCACCGGGTTGATCGCCTCCCGCGGCACCTGAGCTCCGACCCAGGGGATGCCGAGAACCAGCGCGTCGACGGGCTCGTCGAGCCGGGCGCCTCGAAGCGCGACTCCTCGCAAGAGCGCTTCGGCATGGGCAACGGAAGGCGGGCCGGAATAGGCGGCGGTCGCCGAGAGATTTCGCCCTTGGCGGTCGAGTAGGCGGCGGCGCAGCGGGTCGGGAAGCGCTGAGTGGAGCGCTCGAACGGGCGACCGCGTCACGCGCTCCACCATCTCGGGCTCTTCCGGATAACCCCGATACGTGCCGGTCAGCCGGGGAAGATCGAGGACGAGCGAGACTCCCACGAGCGGCGCAAGCTCCGCCACCGCGTCCTCGACGGCCAGCGCGAGCTCCCACTCGGGCGTGCCGCCGGCCTCGAGGAGCGCGTCGATCTCCGCCACCTCGCGCAGGGTGGCTGCATCGGCCGCGGCCAAGAGCGCTCCGGGTCCGCCATGGAGGACGGTCTCCGCCGCGCCGACGACGAGCGTGAGATCGCTCTCGACGAGCGCGGGATGCACCCGCACCGCCTTGTCCACGGTGTCGACGACCGCGAGCAGATCGGGGTCCTCCGCATCGTGCACGACGAGCTCGCCGTGGAACGCGCGGGCCTCGGGCGGCGGAAGCAGCAGCCTGACGAGGTCGCGAACACGAGAGCGGCGACCGAGCCCACCGGCGACGAGGATGGTCTGCCGCTCGTCCGGGATCCCCAGCCGCTCGAGCTCGGCGATCGTCGCGGCGAGCGCCTCCTGCCGGGGGTCTTGAGGCACGCCTGGTAGCGGCAGGGCGGGCGGCTCGACGACGATCGTCGCCCGACCGCCCCGGGGTGCAACGTCGTCGATGCCCGGGCCTGCGAGCGGGAACCTCAGCGCGTCTCGCACGGCTGCGCGCACGTCGACGACCTGCTCCGGCGGGCGTGGCGGGGGCACGACGACGTCACCCTCGCCGACGGGAACGAGGACAACGCGCGAGCCGGAGAGCAGCGGGACGCGACGCAAGGGGCCTGTGACGATACCGTTGCAAGGGTGAGCCCCAAGACCGTCACCGGGGAGGAGCTCGAGCTCGACGACGGCCCCGTCCGCGAGTGCGACCTCTTCCTCGTCGACGGCAACAACCTCGCCTACCGCGGGTTCTTCGCGCTCCCCGAGGAGCTGCAAACGACCGACGGACAGCCGACGAACGCGCTCCTCGGCTTCACGAACATGCTCTTCAAGCTGCTCTCCGATTACTCGCCGCGCGGCGTTGCGGTCGCCTGGGACACGAAGCCCGTGCACCGCACCGAGCTCTCGGCCGACTACAAGTCGGAACGGCGGCCGATGCCGGACCTGCTGCGCGAGCAGTTCCCGCACTTCCGCCCGATCGTGGAGGCGTTCGGCTACCGGAACCTCGAGTTCGAGGGCTGGGAGGCCGACGATGTCATCGCCACCATCGCAACGCGCGCGGACGAGGCGGGAGTCAAGACGTGCGTCGTCTCGACCGACCGCGACGCGTTTCAGCTCGTGTCCGAGAACATCTGTCTGATGATGACCCCGCGCGGGGTGGCCGACGTCCACGTGTACACCCCGGACAGGGTCGAGGCGCGCTACGGCGTGCGGCCCGACCAGGTACCCGACTTCATCGGGCTCAAAGGGGATACGAGCGACAACATCCCGGGAGTTCCGGGGATCGGAGACAAGACGGCGGGCCAGCTCGTCGCGCAGTTCGGCTCGCTCGAGGAGGTTCTCGAGCACGCGGCCGAGCTGTCGCCCGCGCGCTCGCGATCGCTCACGGAGCACGCCGAGCAGGCGCGGGCGTCGAAGACCCTGGCCACGATGCGGCGAGACCTCGAGCTCGACGTCGACGCCGCGGATCTGGTCTCGCGCCCACCGGATCGCTCTCAGCTCAAGGAGATCTTCCGCCGCTTCGAGTTTCGCGGGCTCCTGAGCCGCGTCGACACGCTGGACGAGGCGCTGCCCGCAGCCGAGCGTCCGCAGCTCGAGTCGCAGGCCGTGCACTGGCGCGAGGGCGAGCTCCCGCCGCTTCGCGGCTCGGTCGGCCTCGCCGCGGACGGCGACCGCATGGCTGTCGCCACCGGGGAAGAGGTCGTCGTGGTGACCTCTCGCCCAAATGACGCCGTTTTACGAGACTCCGGGGTCACGCTCGCTGCGCACGACGCGAAGGCACTGCGTGTCGAAGCTGCCGACGACACGATGATCGCGGCGTATCTGATCGACCCCGGGCGTGCGGAGTACCTCCCCGAGGATCTCGCTGCCGAGTACGGTCTCGAGCTCGAGCCCGAGCCCGCCGCGGAGGAGGAGACGGCCAGGCTCGTTCGCCGCGCGGACGCCGCCCGCCGGCTCGCTCCGCTGCTCCGCGAGCGGGTTCGGGAGCGCGGGCTCGAGCGCCTCTACGACGAGATCGAGCTTCCGCTCTCCGGCGTTCTCACGGCGATGGAGCAGGCAGGCGTTCGGATCGACACGTATCGCATGGGGGAGATCACCGCGCGTCTCCGGGATCGCGTCGAGGAGCTGGAGGCGCGCGCCTACGAGCTCGCGGGCGAGGAGTTCGTAATCGGCTCGCCCCAGCAGCTCGGCCGGATCCTGTTCGAGAAGCTCGAGCTGACTCCCGGCCGCAAGGGCAAGACCGGGTACTCGACGGACAGCAAGATCCTGCGCGCGATCCGCGGCGACCACGAGATCGTGCCGGTGGTCGAGGAGTGGCGGGAGCTCGCGAAGCTTCTGAACACCTATCTCGGCCCGCTTCCGACGCTGATCGGCGACGACGGAAGGCTGCACACGACGATCAACCAGGCGGTGGCCGCGACCGGCCGCCTCTCCACCTCGAACCCGAATCTACAGTCCATACCGATCCGGACCGAGCTGGGCCGCGAGATCCGCTCCGCGTTCGTCGCCGAGCCTGGGTCGCGGCTTTTGTCCGCGGACTACTCGCAGATCGAGCTGAGAATTCTCGCTCACGTCTCCGGCGAGCCAAAGCTTCGCGAGGCGTTCCTCCGCGGCGAGGACATCCACACTGCCACGGCCGCGGAAGTGCTCGGCAAGGACCCCGCGACCCTGACCAAAGGCGAGCGAAACGTCGCGAAGATGATCAACTTCGGCATCGTCTACGGGATCTCCGCCTTCGGGCTCTCCGAGAACCTCGACATCCCGAAGGAGGAGGCGCAGACCTACATCGACACCTACCTCGCCCGCTTCCCACTCGTACAGGCATTCATCGCGCGCACGATCACGCAGGCCGGTGAGGACGGGTATGCGACGAGCCTCCTCGGGCGTCGCCGCCCGGTCCCCGAGCTGCGCGCCTCGAACCGACAGACGCGGGGCTTCGGAGAGCGCGTCGCCGTCAACTTCGTCATGCAGGGCTCGAACGCCGACATCATCAAGGTCGCGATGGTCGCGATCCACCGCCGCCTCCGGAACGAGGGCCGCGGGGCCCGGCTGGTGCTCCAAGTGCATGACGAGCTCCTGCTCGAAGTGCCGGAGACGGAGGTGTCCGCCGTGCGTGAGCTCGTGCGTGAGGAGATGGTGGGTGCCTATCCGCTCGATCCGCCGCTCGCGGTGGACGTCGGCGTCGGCGACGACTGGGCGGAGGCGAAGTCGTGACCGAGCCCGGTGTTCCGGAGGGCTACCGCACTCTCAGTCCGTACCTCGTCGTTCCGGACGTCGACGCTGCGGTCGGATTCCTTGCGGGCGTATTCGGCGCCGTCGAGCGCCAACGGATGACGGGGGAGGGCGGAGGAGTCCACTGCGAGCTCGAGCTCGGCGACTCGGTGCTCATGGTCGGTGCGGGCGGTGATACGTCCTTTCCAGCCATGGTGCACGTCTACGTCGAGGACGCCGATGCCGTATACGAACGTGCGCTGGCGGCTGGAGCCACATCCGCTGCCGAGCCTCACGACACGAGCTTCGGCGACCATCGGGTTGCATTCGAAGACCCGTGGGGAAGCCAGTGGTGGGTCGCTACTCGTGTGAGCTCGAAGTCGTAGCTTCGATTCGCCTGGTTTTCTAGTTTTCTAGCCATTCGCGAAGCGAATGGCTGGCTATACTCCGCGGCTCGAATGGCCAACGACATCGCGGAGAAGCCCACGGCACTCGAGGAAGGCGTCTGGACGACCGGCCCCGACGGGGAGCTCGTACCGGACTACGACTCGTCCTTTCCCGAGATCAACGAGGGCGAGGTCGTGCACGGCACCGTCGTCCGCGTGGACAAGGACGAGGTGCTCGTCGACATCGGGTACAAGTCCGAGGGCGTCATCCCGGTCGCCGAGCTGACGATCCGCCGAGCCGTCAATCCGGCAGACGAGGTCGCGCTCGGCGAGGAGATCGATGCGCTCGTCCTGACGAAGGAAGACGCGGACGGCCGCCTCATCCTGTCGAAGAAGCGCGCCCGCTTCGAGCTCGCCTGGAAGGCGATAGAAGCTGCAGCGGAGAGCGGCGATCCCGTCAACGGCCGCGTCATCGAGGTCGACAAGGGCGGCCTCATTCTCGACCTCGGGGTGCGCGGCTTCCTGCCGGCTTCCCTCGTCGATATCCGCCGCGTCCAGGATCTCGACGAGTTCATGGGCAAAGAGCTTCGGTGCAAGGTGATCGAGCTGAACCGTTCCCGGAACAACGTCGTGCTCTCGCGCCGAGCGGTGCTCGAGGACGAGCGCAAGGAGATGCGTCAGGCGATCCTCGACCGGCTCAACCCGGGCGACGTCATCGAGGGCCAAATCTCCAACATCGTCGACTTCGGCGCGTTCGTCGACCTCGATGGCATGGACGGACTCATCCACATCTCCGAGCTCTCGTGGAGCCACGTGAACCATCCGTCGGAGGTGCTCGACATCGGTCAGACGGTCAAGGTCAAGGTCCTCGACATCGATCGCGACCGGCAACGAATCTCGCTCGGGCTCAAGCAGACTCAGAGTGACCCCTGGCAGCAGGTTCTCGACCATTACGGCGAGGACGACGTCGTCGAAGGCCGGGTCGCAAAGGTCGTTACCTTCGGTGCGTTCGTCGAGATCCTCCCGGGGGTCGAGGGCCTCGTGCACATCTCCGAGCTCGCCGCCCATCACGTCGAGAACCCGCGCGAGGTCGTCCAGCAAGGACAGGCCGTGAACGTCCGCGTGCTCGAGATCGACGGCGAGCGCAGGCGGCTGTCCCTCTCGCTCAAGCGCGTGGAGGAGGGTGAGCAGCCGGTCCCGCGGGCCGACGGCGCCGAGTCGGTGCACACGATGCCCGACCTGAGGCTGACCGAAGAGGCCTTCCCGAGTGGCGCGGCCGTCGCCGAGGTGGCGGACGAGACCGTCGAGGAGATCGGGGGCGGCGGTGAGCTCGGAGCCGGCGCTGAGGTCGAGCAGGAGATCGGCGAGCCGGATTCGCCGACCTCCGAGTCGGTGGAACAGCCTGCAGCCGAGGCTGAAGCCGAAGCCGAAGAGATCGCGCCAGACGAGGCGGAAGTAGTGGCCGCTCCAGCCGAGCCGGAGGCGACGTTCGAGCCGGAGGCCGACTCGGCCGAGCCTGGGCCAGACGCGCCCGAGCCAGACGAGCCTGAGCTGGCCGCGCACGCGCCCGAGCCCGACGAGGCCGATCCGGCCGAGAACGACTCGGACGAGCCCCAGCCCGCCGCGTAAGAGTCGTTGAGCCGCCCAATTGCGGTCGCGATCACGGGGGGCATCGGCGCCGGCAAGAGCACGGCTCTCGCCTCATTCCGGCGACACGGTGCGGCGACGGTCTCGAGCGACGAGATCGTGCATCACCTGATCCGCTCGGACTCCGAGGTCAAGAGCGCTCTCCTGGAGCGCTTCGGCGAGGAGATCCTCGACTCGGACGGAGCTCCCGACCGCGATCTGATCGCCGCCCGCGTCTTTCGCGACCGCGAGGCGCTCGACTGGCTCGAGGAGCTGCTGCACCCCCTCGTCTCTCGCGAGTACCTGGAATGGCGCGAGCAGCTCGCGGAGCTGCCCAATCCACCGACGGTCTGCGTGACCGAGGTGCCGCTCTTGTACGAGGTGGGCGGTGAAACCCGCTTCGACAAGGTGGTCGTCGTGACCGCGCCCTCGAAGCTCCGCGAGGCGCGTCGTGGCGGTCGTAAGGACGATCGCGAGTCGCGACTCATGCCCGATCGCGAGAAGGCCAAGCGCGCCGACTTCGTCTACGTGAACACCGGAACCCCCGACGAGCTCGACGCGTGGGTGGCAGGCGTCATGGCCACGCTCTCTCACTAGTCGAAGAGCCAAGTAACACTGTGGTACTTGGCCCGCTCTCGCCTTGCATAGGAGCTGACATTGCGCTTTGTAATCGCTAGTGCCGTCGCCGTGCTCGGCATCGCCGCCATCGCCGCGTGGGCTGTCGACTCCGAGTCGGACTGGTTCGACCGCACGCGCTACCCGCTCGAGTACGAGCACATTCTCCGTGCGCACGGCGAGAACTACGGGCTCGACCCCGCGCTGCTCGCCGCGGTCGTCTACGTCGAAAGCCGCTTCGATCCCAACGCCGAGTCCGAGGCAGGGGCGCTCGGGCTCATGCAGCTGCTTCCGGACACGGCGAGGGGGATCGCCGTGCGAACCGGGGGCGACCGGTTCGTCGTCGCGGACCTACGCGACCCGGAGATAAACGTTCGCTACGGGGCTTGGTACCTCGAGCACCTCCTGAGTCGCTACGACGACACACGGCTGGCGCTCGCCGCCTACCACGCGGGCCAGGGAAACGTCGATGACTGGCTGCGCTCGGGAGGCACGATCGAGTTCCCCGAGACCCGGGACTACGTCGACGAGGTGACCCGGCTCAGGGACGTGTACGCCGACGCGTACTCGACCGAGCTTCGCCTCCGATAGCGTCCTCGAGGAGCTCGACGACGAGGTCGACGCGAGGAGGCTCCTCGCCCTGGGCGCGTAGGAGGGCGAGGCCGTTGAGAACGAGGTTGACGAACATGCCGATCTCGCGTGGCTCCAGGTCATCGCGAAACTCGCCGTCGCGCTGAGCCTGCTCGACTCGAGCCCGGTTGATCGGGCCGAGCGCCTCCTGACGCTTCTCGACACGCTTGCGGAAGTCCCGGTCCGTCCGCACCCGGCGCACGAGCTCGAGATTGACGCCCAGCCAGGCCGGGTCGAGCTCGAGCACCTCCCGGACGAGAGCCTCGAGACCCTCGTTCACCCAGACGTCCGAAATCCGCTTCGAATCCTGTACGGCGAGCTCGACGAACAGATCCTCCTTCGAGCCGAAGTAGTTGAAGATCGCGCCGCGGGAAAGACCGACTTCCTGTTCGAGCCTCGCGACGGTGGCCCCCTCGTAGCCGTGCTCGGCGAAGCAACGGCGCGCCGCGTCGAGGATTTGCTTCCGCCTCTCGGTCCTTCGCTCATCGGAGATCTTCGGCATCGGTCTCACTTTACAAAACCGTACGGACGTTTTATATTATCGCCACGATGAAGTCGGGCGAGCCGCACAGCGTGAAGAGGACGGCCGTCGGCGCGCTCGTCACCGCCGAGCTCATCTCCGTTCTCGGGACGCGCATGACCTATCTCGCGCTTCCCTGGTTCGTGCTCGTCACGACCGGCTCGCCGGGGAAGATGAGCCTCGTTCTCGCCGCGGAGATCGCACCGATGGCGATCCTGGGGATCCCGAGTGGCGCAGTCGTCCAGCGGATCGGTGCACGGTCGACGATGTTGGTCGCGGACTTCGCCCGGGCGCCGATCCTAGCGGCGATCCCGTTGCTGCACGCGGCGGGAATGCTCAGCTTCCCCCTTTTGCTCGGACTTGTCGCGCTGCTCGGATCCTTTATGGCGCCGTACTTCGCGTCTCAGCGGACGATATTGCCCGAGCTCGTCGGCGGGGACGAGAAGCTCATGTCGCAGGGAAACAGCCTCATCGAAGGAGGTGGGGCCTTCGCGGCGCTGATCGGGCCTGCCCTCGCCGGTGTGCTCATCCCC